>JBJERB010000088.1:0-31049 GCA_051882055.1 Oscillospiraceae bacterium | reverse complement strand
TACACAGCAAATATATCGTAAAAATTATGAAAAAAGGGGGCTTTTTTATGAAAAAAGCATTTACTATTATATTAACCTCAGTTATGTTAATATCATGTTTTTCATTTTCTTCATTTGCAAATCAAACAGCTATGCCTTATACATCATCAGAATGTGAAAGAATCATAACCGCAATTGAATCTGTTGAACACATAAAAGATCAGATGGGGCTTTCTTCTATTGATTTCTCTACCGTTACTATATCTAATACTATTAAAACATATGATTATACAGAAGATGGCGTAGTTTTCAATTCTGATTTTATTCCTATTAAATCGAACAACTCATTAATTGCTTGGGCTATCAAATTCGCTGATAATCAAGACACCTTTTATCAAATCTCTACAGCATATATTGATGAAATTAATGCTCTTATTGATGAAAACACAACTTTTTCTTTAATTTATGATTATAATGCTTGTTTTCTTTATCAAGGTAATAACATTGTCAAACTTGGTGATGTTACATTAAAAGACGAAAGTCGTTCAATTATTAATTCTATTGATGAAATACCAAATTTATCCGACATCCAATTGAATGATTTTAGCAATTCCTATGTAATTGCAAACAACTCATCTGCTCAACAAACACAAAACAACATGAGAACCCCAGTATATTATGGCTGTAGTGTTGGTTATGTATCCCAATTTCCTCCTTCACAATCATTAATTTGTTGGGCTGCATCAGTTGCTTCCATAGTTAATTATAAGAAAAATACATCTCATACCGCTATACATGTAGCTCAAACATATAAAGGACCTAATTATAATGTCGGTTTAACTCTTGGGTATGAAGTCAATGTCCTTAGACGATTTGGTCTAAATGGTTATACTCATAATGCCACAGCTCCAGCAGACGGAGTAATCCTTAATAATATGATGAACGATTATCCTATATATGGTAGCTTTAAACACAGTGGAAATAAATACCATGCCGTTGTTATTCATGGGATTGATATAATTAATGGATATATATCAATCATGGACCCAGAATATGGTTTCTGTAGTGCTTCCATAACTTCATCCGGATATAGATTTGTAAGCGGTTATTCTGGTGTTCTATTAACATTAGATAATGCATCATGTAAGTATTGGACGGTGTAGCGATGAAAAATACATTAAAAATAACATTATTATTTCTTGCTTTAACAATGCCTCTTGCCGGCTGTTCGGGAAAGGAAGATACTCCTAAATCAAGTTCTGTAAATGAATCAGTTGAATCTGTTGAATCTGTTGAAAGCAAACCATCTCCTCTTCTTAAAAATGTGCCAATAGACCTACCGAAAGATGTGATCGAAATAATAGTTTCACCCTATGAAAGCGACTTAATGACCTTTAAATATACAGACCCCCAAAAAATAGAGAATGTAATGGATTATTTAAGAGGTATTAGAATTTCAACCACCGATGATGACCCGTCAAATTATGTTGGTTGTGTACCAATTAAATATGTTTTAACAACAGCTAACGGAACAGAAAAAGAATACTGCGAAGCAGGAAGCCAATTCTTCCAAGAAGGTGACAGCGATTGGTTTGAAATATCTGATTACAAAATTGAGTTTGAAGAGCTGTTAAAAGAAAACGAACCTGATGTTCCTGCTGAAAAACCACTTTTCCATGAGACAGAATAAAAAGGACACCTTAAAGGTGTCCTTTTATTTTGTAATTTTTAATTAGTTGCCGTATTTAGCAGTATTAATCTTAATACCAACGCCCATTGTGGAAGCGATAACAACACTCTTGAGATACTGACCCTTTGCAGCTGCCGGCTTAGCCTTAACAATTGCGTCCATCAGTGTTTCAAAGTTTTCTCCCAGCTTCTCAGCTCCGAAAGAAGCCTTACCGATAGGGCAGTGAATGATATTTGTCTTATCAAGACGATATTCGATTTTACCTGCTTTTGCTTCGGTTACTGCCTTTGCAACATCAGGAGTTACCGTACCTGCCTTAGGGTTAGGCATTAATCCACGAGGTCCGAGGATTTTACCGAGACGGCCTACAACGCCCATCATGTCAGGTGATGCAACTACTACGTCGAAATCCATCCAGTTTTCTTTTGTGATCTTTTCTACAAGATCCATTCCGCCCACATAGTCAGCTCCTGCTTCCTTAGCAGCGTCATATTTATCTTCCTTACAGAATACGCAAACTCTAACATTTTTACCTGTTCCGTTAGGAAGAACTACAGCTCCTCTTACCTGCTGGTCAGCGTGACGTGAGTCTACGCCCAGACGGATATGAGCTTCAATTGTTTCATCAAATTTTGCCTTAGCACCCTTAGCTGCCAAATCAAGAGCTTCAGGAGCGTCATAAAGCTTAGACTTGTCAACAGCTTTTGCACTGTCAACATACTTCTTGCCATGTTTCATTTGTTTTTTCCTCCTTATAAGTGGTAATAACGAAAGTAGTTATCGGCAAATCTCCGATTACTTCTCCCACCTTTTCCGCATAACAACTTTATATGCAGCTTGTGAATTAGTCTTCAACTACTACGCCCATTGAACGGCATGTTCCTGCAATCATACTCATTGCCGACTCGAGATTTGCAGCATTGAGATCGGGCATTTTCTGTTCAGCAATCTTCTGAACCTGCTCTTTTGTGATTGTAGCAACCTTTGTTTTATTAGGTGTGCCTGAGCCTGACTCGATCTTACATGCTTTCTTAATAAGAACAGCAGCAGGAGGAGTCTTTGTGATAAATGTAAACGAACGATCGGCATATACTGTGATTACAACAGGAATAATAAGTCCGATATCGTTCTTTGTTCTTTCGTTGAAATCCTTTGTGAATGCCATAATATTTACACCGTGCTGTCCGAGTGCAGGACCTACCGGTGGTGCAGGAGTTGCCTTTCCTGCCGGAATTTGCAGCTTAATATAGCCTACTACCTTTTGTGCCATCTTTCGCACCTCCATAATTTGTGGTAAGGCGGGTCTTTTAAAACCCTCCCACGTTTTTGAAGCAAGATGTCCACAGTTACAAGCATTGATTCCAGCTTACAACTGTTATATAAACTTAGCTTCTTATAAACGAATGATTACGAGCTTTTAAGCTCTGATGCTTAATCCTCAGCACTTATCTGGTTAAGAGGAATACTAACCGTAGTCTCTCTTCCGAACATTGAAACCGCAACGTCTGCCGTCTGTGCTTCAATATCCACGCTCTGAACAATGCCGGAAAATCCTTCAAAAGAACCTCCCGTAACCGTAACGTTATCGCCTGCTTTGAAGTTGACTTCAACAACGGCTTTTCTCGGAGTTTCAACTCCCAGTGCCGCAACTTCTTTATCAGACAGGGGAACCGGTTTGGACGCCGGTCCGACAAATCCCGTTACGCCTCTGGTATTTCTCACGATATACCAGGAATCATCGGTCAGAACCATTTTTACCAGTACATAGCTTGGGAAAAGCTTTCTTTCTGCCTCAGTTGTTTTATTATCCTTAACCTCGGTAACAAGTTCCGTAGGGATCTTTACTTCGGGGATAAGATCCTGAAGCTTACGGTTTTCAACAACCTTTTCAATATTCTGAGCCACTTTATTCTCATATCCGGAATAAGTGTGAATAACATACCATTTTGCTTGTTCAGACATAATGTAAAACCTCCATAATATTGACGACGTCGAAAACCCGGACTGTAAAGAATTTAGCCGCCTATGCTAAGCAAAGCCTTGACAGCCGCACCCAGTCCAGCGTCTATTCCGGCAAGGAACAAACCAACAATAACCATTACCGTCAAAACGATTCCGGTATTATTGATAACCTGCTTCTTTGTCGGCCAGACAACTTTTTTGATCTCAGATTTCAAATCTCTGAAATACTTTCTTATTCCGCCTTTTTTCTTTTCCTTTTTAGCGGAACCGGATTTAGACTTTGAAGCCTTGGAATTGATTTCTGCATTTTTAGCCATTAAAAATCCCCTCCCGACTTACTTAGTCTCTTTGTGAAGAGTGTGCTTCTTACAGAACTTGCAATACTTATTCATTTCAAGTCTGTCAGGATCATTCTTCTTGTTCTTTTTTGTGTTGTAATTCCTCTGTTTACACTCAGTACAAGCAAGTGTAATTTTTACTCTCATTTTCGGCACCTCCTGACGAAATTTGTATTCTGCAAGAACAAAAGGCTTACGCCTTAACAGAATACGTCTGCCTCCCTCAAACGCCTTTCGGCAAGCAACGTTTTTCACGCTGCCATGAGGTAACTTATGTTTTTCTGCATGAAAAAAATCACACAAAAAAATAGACCTCATAAAGAGGTAAAACCATTATAACACACGTTTTCATGAATGTCAAGGGATTGTGTTAATTTTTTGTAAATTTTTCTTTCTGGCGTTAGATATTTATGATTATATGTTAAATGCAGGGCCACGGCGTGCCGTGTCCCTACAATTACCCCTATTGCCTATAAAATGTTACATTTTTGCATTTGCAAGCATAAGCTTGATTCTGTTTTCCTGATTGACCTTAGTTGCTCCCGGATCATAATCTATAGCAACAATATTTGCATCGGGATAGGCTTGCTTTATAACTCTTGACATACCCTTTGCCACGATATGGTTTGGAAGACATCCGAAAGGCTGAGCACAGATTATATTCTTAGTACCGGTTTCGGCAAGTGCCGCCATCTCAGCGGTAATAAGCCAGCCCTCACCCATTTTTACGCCCTGATTAATATATTTATCGGCACATTTTCTCAGATGTTCAAAATCATGAGGAGGCTGAAAGACTCCATGTTCCTCAATTATTTTAATCTGCTGTTTCTGGAATTTATACAAAACATCATAGCCTATAGAAAACGCCAGTGTCTTTTTAGTTCTTGTATCGTACAGTCTTGCGTCGTTTATAGTATCGGAAGCACAATAAAGAACGAAGTCCAGAAGCCCCGGAACATTTGGTTCACAGCCCTCCGAAAGCAGAAATTCATTCAGGTGATTATTTGCAAGAGGGGAATATTTAACGTAAATCTCTCCCACAATACCCACTTTCGGCTTTTTCTCCTTAGTTTTCGGCAAAGCGGCGAAATCTTTAAGCATTGCTTTATATATACTTTTAGTATTCATAAATCTGCTTTTATTTGCAAACAGCTTACCCAGACGATGCTGCCATCTTGCCAGTAGTTCATCGGTACTGCCGGGAGTAATCTCATAGGGCTTACACTGATTATAGAGGAGCATAAGCATATCTCCGTAAAGGACGGCAAACACCAATTTTAACGCGATCATCGGGCTAATATCGATAGATGCATCCTTTTCAAGTCCGCTGAAATTCATGGAAAGCACAGGCACCTGAGGAAATGACTCCGAAATAGCCTTTCTTATAAGATGAATATAATTGGATGCTCTGCATCCGCCGCCTGTCTGGGACATAAGCAATGCGGTATGGTCAAGGTCGTATTTTCCGCTTTTGAGAGCGTCCATAAACTGACCTATTACCAACAACGCAGGATAACAAGTATCGTTATGGGTATTTTTAAGTCCCTCATTTATAACATTCTGTGTTGAAGTCTGCAAAAGCTCCATATGATATCCATACTGTTCATATATCGCCATAATAAGTTTAAAATGAATAGGAAGCATATCGGGTATCAGAATAGTATATTCTTCTTTTCTTGATTTATCAAAATAAGCCTTATTTACTCTATCCGAACCTTTTTTCAGAGATTCTTTTTCACTCATTTATTATTCTCCTCCTTTTCTTCCAATGCGGCGGCAAGAGAACGGAGTCTTATCTTAGCCGCACCCAGATTAGTTATCTCATCGATTTTAAGCTGTGTATACAGCTTACCCTTTTGCTCAAGTATTGCTCTTACTTCGTCGGTGGTTATAGCGTCGATACCGCAGCCGAATGAAACCAGCTGAACAAGCTGCATATCTTCATTTTCGCACACATACTCTGCCGCACGGTAAAGTCTTGAATGGAAAGTCCACTGATTAAGCACGTCAAGAGCAGGCGTATCCACAAGCTCCGCAACGCTGTCTTCTGTAACAACTGCAAATCCCAGAGAAGTTATCAGCTTATGTATACCATGATTTATTTCCGGATCTATATGATACGGTCTGCCGGCAAGCACGATAATCTTTTTACCCTGTTTTCTTGCCTCGGCAATAATTTCCTGAGCTTTTGTACGAATCTGCTCTTTATATTTCATCTGTGCCGTATAAGCCTTATTCAACGCCTGAGAAACCTGTTTTACGGTAATACCGTATTTTTTCAGAGCCTTTGCCACCGTTTTTGCCACATGAGCCTTATTATTCAAATCAAGATACGGAGCTATAAAATTATCATCGTTAAGGTTAGGCATATTTGCTTTCAAAAGCTCGGGATAATATGCCACAACCGGACAGTTATAGTGATTATCCGACTGACCTTCATTGACGCCGTAGCTCATGCAGGGGTAGAAAATAAAGTCAACGCCTTTTTCCAGCAGACTTTCAATATGGCCGTGAGTAATTTTTGCAGGATAACAAACCGTATCCGAAGGGATCGTCTGCTGTCCTTTATAATAAGTATCACGGGTAGACTGTTCCGAGAACACTACCTCAAAGCCCAATGATGTTAACAATGCATGGAAATAAGGCATAAGATCATAAAAATTAAGAGCAAGAGGCAATCCCACTTTAGCAACGGGAGTGATTTTAGGTTTTTTATCCTCAAGAGCAAGAATATTATTATACTTATACTCTATCATGTTCTCAACAGGATTTTCAATTTTTATTCCTGCACCCTTTTCGCATCTGTTTCCTGCAACAAAGCGTCTTCCGTCATTAAAGCGGATTATTGTCAGATTACATTTAGCTCCGCAGCCTTTACACTGAACAGCAGTTGATTTATATGCAAATTCCTCAAGCTGTTCTTTTGAAAGCACCGATGATTTCTTATCCGATCCCTTTGATTTTTCTTTAGCATACAAAGCACAGCCGAAAGCTCCCATAAGTCCTGCAATGGCAGGTCTGGTAACGTTTCTGCCCAATTCTTTTTCAAAGGAACGAAGAACTGCGTCGTTCAGGAAAGTACCGCCCTGAACCACAATATTCTCTCCAAGCTCATCAATGGATTTAGCCCTGATAACCTTATAAATAGCATTTTTAATAATAGAAGATGACAGCCCTGCGGAAATATCCTCAACGCTTGCACCGTCTTTCTGAGCCTGTTTTACCGAGGAGTTCATAAATACCGTACATCTTGAGCCAAGCTCCACGGGAGCTTTTGCAAACAGACCGAGTCTTGCAAAATCGGCAATTTCATAGCCCATAGCCTGTGCAAAGGTCTGAATAAACGAACCGCATCCGGATGAGCAAGCCTCATTCAGCATAATACTGTCAATAGCGTTATTTTTAATTTTAAAGCATTTAATATCCTGTCCTCCGATGTCAATAATAAAATCAACATCCGGGCAGAAATACGCCGCTGCTTTATAATGAGCCACAGTTTCAACAATACCGTAATCTATGCCGAGACCGGATTTAATCAGATCCTCGCCATAGCCGGTTACAGCCGACGCTTTTATATTAAGCTCGGGAGTTGCAAGGTCATATATCTCCTCAAGTTTTGCAGCTATTATCTCAAGAGGCTGACCCCTGTTTGAGCAATAATGCTGATAAAGCAGTTTTCCGTCGGGGGTAATAAGCACAAGCTTTGTGGTGGTTGAACCTGCGTCCACGCCCAGATATGCGTCTCCCTTATATGTTTTTATATCCTCATATTTCAAATCGGATTTTTTATGTCTTTCTACAAAACTACGATATTCTTCCTGGGATTCAAACAGCGGTTCTCCCACTGCGATGGAATCCTGAGCTTTGGCGTTTATTATCTTATCAAGAGCTTCCTCAATTGTCATTTCTTCGCTCATCTGTTCCGCTCTGAGTGCCGAACCGTAAGCCATAAAGCAGGGTGCAAGCTCAGGGAAAACAGCATGCTCTTCATCAAGATGCAATGTATTCACAAAAGCTTTTCTGAGTCCGCTCAGGAACGAAAGCGGTCCACCGAGGAAAAGCACCTTTCCCTCAATTTTTCTGCCCTGAGCCAGTCCCGAAACAGTCTGATCCACAACCGCCTGAAAAATAGACGCAGCTATATCCTCTTTTTTAGCTCCCTGATTAAGCAGAGGCTGGATATCCGACTTTGCGAAAACGCCGCAGCGTGAAGCAATAGGATAAAGCTTTTCACTTTTAAGCGAAAGCTCGTTAAGCTCATCGGGAGTAACGTCAAGCAGACTTGCCATCTGGTCGATAAACGCTCCCGTACCTCCTGCACACGAGCCGTTCATACGCTGTTCCACTCCACCGGTAAGGAAAATGATCTTAGCGTCCTCTCCGCCCAGCTCGACCACCACGTCGGCGTCGGGATAACGCTTATTTACCGCAACAAACGCAGAGAACACCTCTTGAACAAATGTAATACCGCTTGCTTGTGCAATACCCAGTCCTGCAGAACCGGTTATCGCTATTTTAAACTTATCGCCTTTATACTTATCCCTGATAATTCCCAACTGTTCAGCCACAGTTTCACGAACTTTTGAATAATGTCTTTCATATTTACTGTATACTATATTATCTCCATCGAGTATAACCGTCTTTACCGTTGTAGAACCTACGTCTATCCCAAGACAGTAAACCTTATTCATCTAACCATCCCTTTTCTATGTTAATTCTACATTAATCTACTTAAAATTATACACATTAAGTATAACATATATTTTTTAAAATGTGAATAGCTTTTTTGATTTTTTCTCTTTTTTATCAAAAATCAAATATTGATCCTATTAACGTTCTTTTATTGTGCAAAATAACTAATAAATCAAAGAATTATTAATGTGAAATCACGATTTTTATTTTTTTTTATAAAAATCTTTGACTTTTTTAAATAATATGCTAAAATAGATATATAGACTTTTGTTAATATTACACTTTTGACATTTACATATATGGGGCAAATTTATTTTTTATTACGATAGGAGGAGTTTCAGTTGAATATTGCATTAATCGCTCACGACAAGAAAAAAGAACTTATGGTACAGTTCTGCATTGCATACTGCGGAATTCTGAGCAAGAATTCTCTTTGTGCTACAGGTACTACGGGAAAAATGGTCAGTGAAGCAACCGGGCTTAATATTCAACGCTATATGAGCGGCTCCCATGGCGGTGACCAGCAGATTGCAGCACGTATTTCCTGCAACGAAATAGATTTACTGCTGTTTTTCCGTGATCCTATTTCTGCAAAGCCCAACGAACCAAACGACATGAATCTGCTCAGGTTATGCGATGTTCACAACATTCCCGTTGCGACCAACATTGCTACTGCCGAGGCACTTATACATTCTCTCGAAAGAGGAGATCTTGACTGGAGAAACATTGTCAATCCGGCAGGATTCTGATGGAATCCCACAATTCAATACTGATGCTACGACGAGGAGAGTAGGGTTTTTGAAGCCTTTCAGCGAGAACGGCAGGGTGAAAGCGTTCAGGCGGAGATCACACGAAGGACACCTTTGAGCACATATCTGACAAAAAGGATATGCGTATCCTCTGCGTTAAGGAGAAGACGAGTGGCAAAAGAAAACTTTTGCAATTAGGGTGGTATCACGATTACGGTCGTCCCTTTTCAGGGACGGCTTTTTTTATTCTCAATTCACAATAAATTGAATATACGGTTTTGCATATGAACGGAAGTGGGGATTACAATAATATATCCCCTTGACGAACGCTTGAATTTAGGTTATTATATAAAAAAATAGTATATAGAAGATTTTGAAAAATGAAAGGATTTGAATATATGGGAGCTATTACTCAGAGACCAAAGGGTACTCAGGATGTTGTACCCAACGAGGTTTACAAATGGCACTTCGTTGAGGACACTGCCAGAATGATTGCAGGTTTATATGGCTTTAAGGAAATCCGTATTCCTACCTTTGAGGACACAGGGCTTTTTGTACGTTCTGTGGGAGATACCACCGACGTGGTTCAGAAAGAAATGTACACCGTTTCCGCAACAGGTGACAGCACCTTTACTCTACGTCCGGAAGGTACTGCCGGAACAATACGTGCAATGATTGAAAACGGAATACTCAACGAGGGATTTCCTCAGAAAGCATATTATATACTCTCCTGTTTCCGTCACGAAAAGCCACAGGCAGGACGATTAAGAGAGTTTCACCAATTCGGCTGCGAAATGGCCGGCTCTGCCGACGCTCACGCCGACGCCGAAATAATTTCACTGGCAAAAACACTGCTTGATACATTGGGGCTGAGAGGAATTCAGCTTAACATTAATTCTATCGGCTGTCCGAAATGCCGTGGGGAATATCACAAGGCTCTGAAAGCTTATTTTGAACAGTACAAAGATCAGCTTTGCGAAACCTGTCAGGGCAGACTTGAAAAAAATCCTATGAGAATTTTAGACTGCAAATCAAAAGAGGATCAGGAGATCGCCGAAAATGCACCTATTATTCTTGATTTCCTGTGCGATGACTGTCAGAAGCACTTTGACGATCTGCAAAAATACCTTAAACTCATGAAAATAGATTACAAAATAAATCCACGCATTGTCAGAGGTCTTGATTATTACACAAGAACGGTATTTGAATTTATTACTACCGATATCGGTGCTCAGGGTACTGTATGCGGCGGCGGAAGATACGACGGCCTTATAGAAGAGCTGGGAGGAAAGCCCACTCCTGCACTGGGATTCGGAATGGGACTTGAACGGCTTATTCTTACAATGCAGAATCAGGGCTGTGAATTTGACAAGCCTGCTACCTGCGACGTTTATTTTGCTTCCATGGGAGAAAAGGGACACAATAAAGCTGTCGAACTGACAAACGCATGCCGTAACGAGTTTTTCTCAGCTGAATATGACGTTATCGGAAGAGGACTTAAAGCACAGATGAAATATGCAGACAAAATCGGTGCAAAATATACGGTTGTCTTAGGGGATAACGAAATTGAATCCGGTTTTGCAATGCTGAAAAACATGTCAACAGGGGAACAGACCGAAGTAAATCTTGATGATTTTACTACAGCTTTGGAAAACATACTCATGGCAGACGCCGTAGGCGACGATTTCTTTGACGAGGTTTAAATATGTTTGCTTTTTTACCCGAATCATATGAATTTGAAACATCTCTTACCCCAAAAAAAGCGGCAAGAAAGCTTGATCACGAGCTTGTTGAACGCAGACCGTCAATAAACATTATGTCCAACGGCAGATTTATAAGAAACCACAGATACGAAGCCTGCTATTACGGCTGTCGCACAGGGCAGTTTGATTTTCAGGTATTTCACCATGGGGTGAAAAAGCGTGACGGCGGTTCTGTGGGATTTTACGGGATTATAGAGCCGACGGAAAACGGAAGCCTGATTAAAGGCAAATTCCGCAAACCGATATACACCTATGTTATTGCTCTGCTCTGGACTTTTATAACTTTGTTTCTGGCTCTTATGCTTTTTGCCATAAGAGAAAAAGCAGGGGCGGTATGCTCGCTGATACTGTTTGCATTAGGCACGTTTATATTATTCTACGACAACAAAAAACCAATGGTAAAGGCTTATCTTGACAGCTTTCCAAAAGTTAATAAGCAAAAATAATTATAGAAGGAATGAAAAAAATGAAACTTGATACAATGAAAGAGCTTCGCAGAACTCATTACTGCGGAGAGGTTCCGGGGCAGCCTCAGGAGGTTGTAGTCTGCGGTTTTGCCGACAGAGTAAGGGATATGGGAAATCTTATTTTTATCAATCTTCGTGACAGAACGGGAATCGTTCAGCTTGCTTTCAACGACAGCACCGACAGAACGGTTTTTGAAAAAGCCGGACAGGTCAAAAGCGAATACGTTCTTATGGCTAAAGGCATGGTACAAAAGCGTGAGAGCATAAACAAGAAGCTGAAAACGGGAGAAATCGAAATCAACGTTACCGACCTTAGAATACTTTCAAAAGCGGAAACAACGCCCTTTGAAGTTACAAACTCGGATAAGGTAAACGATGAGCTTAAACTTAAATACCGTTATCTTGATTTAAGAAATCCAGGGCTTCAGAAAAATATTATTACACGCCACAAGATTGCACAGGTTACAAGAGAATATTTTTATGAAAACGGTTTTCTTGAAATCGAAACTCCAATGATGATGAAATCCACACCGGAAGGTGCAAGGGATTATCTTGTGCCGTCAAGAGTTCACGAAGGCAAGTTCTATGCACTGCCCCAATCGCCTCAGATCTACAAACAGCTTCTTATGGTATCGGGATATGACAGATACATTCAGCTTGCAAGATGTTTCCGTGACGAGGACCTGAGAGCAGACAGACAGCCTGAATTTACACAGATCGACCTTGAAATGTCCTTTGTTGACGCCGAGGATATTCAGCAATGCGTTGAAGGATACATTCAAAGACTTTTCAAAGAAATACTTGATGTTGACGTTAAACTCCCAATGGAGAGAATGACCTTTGCGGACGCTATGAACAGGTTCGGTTCAGACAAGCCCGACACACGTTTCGGCATGGAAATACAGAACATTACCGACGCAGTAAAAGACATTGATTTTGTTGTATTTAAATCCGCCATAGAAAACGGTGGCTCTGTCCGTGCAATCAACGTTAAAAACGGTGCGGGCACATATACCAGAAAAGAAATCGACAAGCTGACAGAACACGCAAAAGGAATCGGGGCAAAGGGGCTTGCTTATATCCGCTGGGCTGACGAGCCGAACTGCTCCTTCAAAAAGTTCTTGGGAGAAGGGGATCTTGAGAAGATTCTGTCTACGGTAAAAGCTGAAAAAGGCGATCTGATACTTATTTGTGCGGACAAGGACAAGGTGGTTTTGCCTACTCTTGGAGCAATCAGACTTATTGCCGCAAAGAAAATGGATATTATTCCTCAAAATCAATACAACTTTGTATGGATCACAGAAATGCCATTCTTTGAATGGGATGAAGAGTCCCAAACCTGGGTGGCAATGCACCATCCGTTCACTATGCCCATGGAGGAATGTCTGGAATATCTGGACACAGATCAGGCAAATGTACGTGCAAAAGCATGGGATTTAGTGCTTAACGGCACGGAGCTTTCCAGCGGTTCAATGAGAATTACGGATTTTGAGCTTCAGCAGAAAATGTTTGAGGCATTGGGTATGAGCGATGAGGAAATTGACGCAAAATTCGGATTCCTTGTAGACGCATACCGTTACGCTTCGCCTCCCCACGGTGGAATGGGAATCGGTCTTGACCGTCTTGCTATGATCATGTGCAAAGCAGACAGTCTGAGAGATGTTATTGCATTCCCGAAGGTACAAAATGCAAGTGAGCTTATGAGTGCATGTCCTGCCGAAGTTGACGAAAAACAGCTGGAGGAGCTGCACATTAAAACAGTAACAGACGAAAACTAAAATGAAAACGCTGTAAAAGGAGTGACTTTATGGCGATTAAAGAATCCGGCGAGGATTATCTTGAAACTATACTGATTTTACAGGAACGAACGGGATATGTACGTTCCATAGATATTGCTGCACAGCTGGGTTTTTCAAAGCCCAGCGTCAGCCGAGCCATGGGAATACTCAAAGCAGACGGTTACATAACCGTTGAACCTGACGGACAAATAGTACTTACAAAGCGAGGCTTCCTCAGAGCGAGAGAGGTCTATGACCGTCATCTGCTTATAACAAAATTCCTGCATGAAATTCTGGGCGTAAGTGAAGAGAACACCAACGAAGACGCCTGCAAAATTGAACATGTCATAAGTCATGAAACCTATGAAAAGTTAAACGTATTTGTGGAAAACTATTTAAAATCATAGTTTTAAACCGAAATTAATCAAAAAGGGCATATCGTTTTGATATGCCCTTTTTTTATCCCATAATTACTTCAACTTCATGTACAGTGCCTTTTTCAAACACAGGCAGAAGGCTGCCATTGATTCTTACTCCGTCAACTATAACCGACTTAATCCCCTTTGAAACATTATGGGGATTTTTCACAGTTATGTTATATGTATTGTCTCTGAATTTTCTTACCGCAGTAAATCCTGTCCATTTCTCAGGAATACATGGGTCAATTCTCAAGCCCTTATATTCGGGGATAATTCCCAGAATGTATTGAGAAATTGCAACAAAGTTCCATGCCGCTGTGCCGGTCAGCCATGAATTTTTAGCTTCACCGTGACGTTTTGCGTCCTTGCCGGCAATCATCTGTGCATATACATACGGCTCGGTTCTGTGCAGATCCGAAATGTCTTCCAGAAATGCAGGAGCGATTTTTGAATAATACTCAAACGCCCTGTCGCCATGGCCGAGAACAGCCTCGGCACAGATTATCCATGCATTATTGTGACAGAATATTCCCGCATTTTCTTTATAGCCTGCCGGATATGTTGAAATCTCACCGTATTGGATATAATATTTTGTGAATGCGGGATTTAAAAGCACAAGTCCGTATTCTGTGTCAAGATATTTCTTGACGCTTTCCATGGCTCTTATGTCTTTGCCTGAATCGGAACCGAGGCCTGCCATAACCGCAAAGCCCTGAGGTTCAATAAAAATCTTTCCCTCTTCACATTCCTTTGACCCGACTTTGTTTCCCAGGTCATCATACGCTCTTAAAAACCACTCACCGTCATAGCCGTGTTTCATGGTATTTTCATTCATTTTATCTATGGCTTTCTGTGCTTTTTCAGCCTCTTCGGCAAGGTTTTTATATTTGCACAGCTTGACATATTCAGGTCCGATAAAAGCAAACATTGCTGCCACAAGAACCGATTCCGCTACGTGGCTGTATTTTTCCTCGCCGTATTTTGGCGAAGTATAAGTCTGAAAGCTCTCACCGGGAGAATCTGAAAAACAACTGAGATTCAGACAGTCGTTCCAGTCGGCTCTCATTGCTAAGGGAAGTCCGTGCGGCCCGGTATTTTTCACAACATGCCAGAAGCTCTGTTTAAGGTGATGCATCATAGGCTGTGCCTTAGCTTCGTCGTTGTCATAGGGGACTTTTTCGTCAAGTATGGAGTAATCTCCTGTTTCTTTAATATATTGAGCTGTGGACAAAATCATCCACAAGGGATCGTCTGAAAAATTACCGCCTATTTCATTGTTTCCCTTTTTGGTAAGCGGCTGATATTGATGATAACAGCCTCCGTCCTCAAGCTGTGTAGCCGCAAGATCAAGAATACGTTCTCTTGCTCTTTCGGGGATCTGATGAACAAAGCCAAGCAGATCCTGATTTGAATCACGGAAACCCATGCCTCTTCCGATTCCGCTTTCAAAATATGAAGCGGAACGGGACATATTGAATGTGACCATGCACTGATACTGGTTCCATATGTTTACCATACGATCGACCCTGTCATCGGGAGTTTTTACCGTATATTTTGAAAGCAGGTCGTTCCAGTAATTCTTAAGCTCTTCAAGAGCCTTATCGGCTTTCTCAGCAGTGTCCATTGCAGAAATCATTTCATAGGCTTTTGATTTGTTCATACTTCCGTCCGGATTAAATTTTTCTTCAACTCCGTTTTCCACATATCCAAGCAGAAATACAAGTTCCTTTGACTCGCCGGCTTTCAGAGTTATATCAAGACAATGTGAAGCAATGGGCGACCAGCCGTCGGCAACAGAATCTGAAGCCCGGGCAGACATAACATTCTGAGGATTTTCAAACCCGTTGTAAAGTCCGACAAAAGCTTCCCTATCAGTGTCGAAGCCCGATATTTCCGAGTTTACGCTATAAAAAGCGAAGTGATTACGGCGTTCTTTATATTCGGTTTTATGATAAATTACCGAGCCTTCAATTTCAATTTCTCCCGTACTGAAATTTCTCTGGAAATTGGTCATATCGTCCTGAGCGTCCCAAAGGCACCATTCCACAAAGGAAAACAGCTTAAAACATTTTGTCTCATTCCCCGAATTTTTAAGCCTTACCTTCTGAACTTCACCATTGAAATTCAGCGGTACAAAAAAAGTAATTTCAGCCTGAAGGCTGTCTTTTTCACCTTTTATTACAGTATACCCCATACCGTGACGGCAGGAATAACTGTCAAGATCTTTTTTCACAGGCGACCAACCGGGCGACCAGACATTTCCCTTATCGTTTATATAAAAATATCTTCCACCCATGTCAACCGGTACATTGTTATAGCGATAGCGTGTAATACGGCGAAGCCTTGCGTCCCTATAAAAATGATAACCGCCTGCGGTATTGGAAATCAAGGAGAAAAAGTCCTGAGAACCCAGATAGTTTATCCAGGGATAAGGCGTCTTGGGATCGGTAATAACATATTCCTTATTTTTATCATCAAAAAAGCCAAATTTCAATTTTTTAACCTGCCTTTCTTAAATAACGAAAACGTTTAAATTAATAATTATATTATATCAAATAAAAAATAATATGTCCAGTATTTTTATAAAAAAACTAAAACAAGCATGAATAAAACAGAAATTCGGGTCAATAATAAATTTACACAAGGAGGTGTAACAAATGTTAGACAAAATAGCATTGCTGCTGGTGATAATCGGAGGCATTAACTGGGGACTTATCGGAATTTTCCAGTTCGACCTGGTTGCGTTCCTTTTTGGCGGAACAGCTGCGATCTTCAGCAGAATAATTTATGTTCTTGTTGCTCTTGCGGCAATTTGGTGCATTTCTCTTTTTTTCAAGGAAAACGATGTGGTTAAATCATAATAGTTTTCATACGTTTCAGGCAAAAGGGTAGGGAGTCTTTTTTCAGATTGATTCAGATTAAAAATAGGGTTTGTTCTGTTTCGGTTCTAAAATCAGACTTCCTTCCCTTTTGCCTGAAAACCCGAATAAAAAATCAAAGAATAAATAATGAAAAATCGTTTCTGCGAATATTTCATTATTTATTCTTTTTTGTTGTTTAGACATTACCGCAGGGTTTTGTGGTGCAGATGTGCGGCAAAAGCGACAGCCGCTAATTGTGCGGTGTTACTTAATATATCCAAAACCCAATATATCAAAGAAACCGTTCTCTTCGCCCTCAGCCATTGTGATTTCAATTTCATATTCTACCGGCTTATCCTGAATACCTATTAACTCAATTTCCGGGTTTCCCCAACCGGAGGAATGAACAGGGTCTATTTCTGTTTCGTCATAGAGCTCTCCGTTACACTTTATCTTCATATTTATTTTTCCGAAATTACCGGTTTTAACTTCTTTGTATATCAAATACACATACTGAGCAGTGAATTTAAATACAATCGGTTTATTGCCGCTATCGGGAATATATGACCAACCATTGGTAAATCCGGAGGTGGAAGAATAGGCTTCCCAACTGCCCAATGACAGCGGAGTCAAATTGGTGTTCTGCAGAATATCCGCTCCCATAAGCCTATCGGAATAAAAGCTTTCTTCCGGAATAACGTATTTGCCCGATTGCTGTTCGGTTACAGTATCAAAATAGCGATTGACCATTTCGGCAACGAGAGCGTGACCGTTAACATTCGGGTGGGACTGGTCATCGGAAAAATCCTTCCAGGTCATTTGTTTATTCTCAAACATATATCTTAAAGCGTCGCAGTATGAGATCATAGGCAGATCATAGTAATTTCCGATAGCTTTCATATAATCCTGACAGCTGTAATCGGCTTCCGTTACCGAGAACAAAAGAACCACCGCAACATCATTTTCAAGGAGTGTTCTGACAATACTTTCATAAGAATTGTTATGGTCGGCGTCGTTTGCATCGTTGACTGCAAATTCCACAAAACATATATCCGGATCATGTGAAAGCACATCACGCTGCAGTCTCAAGTTTCCCAAAGTGGAAGGAGTTCCGCTCAGACCGGCGTTAACGTATTTTACGTTATCTCCAGTTCCGTATTTTTCGGAAAAGTGATTATATGTAAGTTTAGCCCAACAGTCATCGGAGCCTGCCGTCATACCTTCGGTAATCGAGCCGCCGATATAAGCTATAGTGACGGTCTCCCCCGACTGAGTTTTTTTTATTTTCTCCTGCATAGCAGATGTATTGCCGTAAGATGTCAAAGATTTTTCAATCATTGCTTCATGCCATTCTTCATCTGTTTGGGGAACACTTTGGGAATTAACATCTCCGGATACATTTGAAGAACCGTCTTTATTTGAACAACTGCAAATCAAAGAACATAATAAAGAAAGGATAAGCGTTAAACAAATTATTCTTTTCATATAATTACTTCCTTAAAAATAAAGCCCCTCCGAAAAATCGAAAGGGCTTATTAGTTTTCAAAATAGCATCTTTATGCAATAAATGTACAATTAGGATAGACCGCAGATGTAAAATCAGTTTACAAGAGTCTTCTCTGTTTCCTTATCAAAAATGTGAATTCTGTTAGGATCAAGAGCAACCTTGATTTCATCCTGAGGTCTTGCAGTTGAACGAGGCGATACTCTTGCAGTAAGAGGAATACCTTCACATGTAAGATATAGATATGTTTCAGCACCCATCATTTCTGTTACTTCAACAGTTGCATTGATTATACCGGTCTTAGCTGCTGAGAGGAACATTTCTTCGTCATGAATACATTCAGGACGGATACCGAGAACAACTTCTTTGCCAACGAATGGCTCAAGAGTTTCTGCATCGGATTTAGATTCAGGAACTTCAACGGTATATTTAACGCCTCTTGTTTCCTTAGTATCTTCAGAACCGAATTCAACAACATATTTGCCGTCAACTTTAAGAAGCTTAGCGTCAATAAAGTTCATCTGAGGTGAACCGATAAATCCTGCAACGAACTGGTTAACAGGAGTATTGTAAAGATTTGTAGGAGTATCGATCTGCTGGATAACGCCGTCTTTCATAACAACGATTCTGTCACCCATTGTCATAGCTTCTGTCTGGTCATGAGTTACATAGATAAATGTAGTACCCAATTTCTTATGGATCTTTGAAATCTCTGTTCTCATCTGAGCACGGAGTTTAGCGTCCAAGTTTGACAGAGGCTCGTCAAGCAAGAATACCTGAGGATCACGAACGATAGCACGACCCAAAGCAACACGCTGTCTCTGACCACCGGAAAGAGCCTTAGGCTTTCTGTCAAGAAGATGAGCAATGTCAAGAATTCTTGCAGCTTCTTCTACTTTTCTTGCAATTTCGTCCTTAGGTACTTTTCTAAGCTTAAGACCGAATGCCATGTTCTCGAATACTGTCATATGAGGATAAAGAGCATAGTTCTGGAAAACCATTGCGATATCTCTGTCCTTAGGAGCAATATCGTTTACAAGTCTGTCGCCGATGTAAAGCTCACCGTCGCTGATTTCCTCAAGACCTGCGATCATTCTGAGGGTTGTGGATTTACCGCAGCCGGAAGGTCCTACGAGGATAATGAATTCTTTATCCTTAATTTCAATGTTGAAATCTTTTACAGCGATAACACCGCCCGGATATTTCTTATAAATGTTTCTTAATGATACACTTGCCATTAAAAAAGCCTCCTTGTTTGATTTTTACTAATCACAATATTAGCTATGTATATATGATAACAAATTTTTTATAATTTAGCAAGTGCCGTTTTCACTAAACTTTATGCGTTCTCTTTATTTACATTGACGAAAAATACACAAAAAATGTTACAAATTGTAAACATGTTTTTTAGAGTGCCAAAAGTTTTTCAACATCTTTGTGCAAAATCTCCAAACAGCTTCCCAGAGGCAGATTCTCATCAAGACGCAGATCCCCTATGGCTGTTCTTTTAAGAAAAACCACCTTGTTGCCCAGAGCCATAAACATTCTTTTGACCTGATGATATTTCCCCTCATGCAAAATCAGTCTGCATTCATAAGGATTTGTCAAATCGGGAATAAATTCCGACGGCAGACATTTTTCTCCGCCGTCAATAACCATTCCTTGAGAAAACTTTTCGGCATAACTATTTTCCCATGGTTTTTCCAGTCTTACAAAATATTCTTTCGGGACATGGCTTTTCGGGGAAAGCATTCTGTGTGCCAGTTCACCGTCATCGGTAATCAGAACAAACCCTTCCGTATCCTTATCAAGTCTTCCCGCAGGAAAAAGTCCTTTCCTGAAAAGCTCGTCGGGAACCAGGGAAAGGACTGTGGGAGAAGCACCGTCACGGGTAGAGCAAACATATCCTTTGGGCTTATTCAGCATTATATAAACGTGTTCCCTGTATTTTACCGCTACGCCGTCTACTTCCACAAGATCAGAATCCGGGTCGATTTTTATATCGCTTTTTGAACACACTTTTCCGTTAGCTGTAATTCTGCCCTTTCTGCACAGCTCTTTAACCGTATTTCTTGATATTCCGCATTGGGAAGATATAAATTTATCAATTCTTATAAGCATTTTTAATCCTTCATTATTCATTATTTATTATTATTCTTTTCTCAGCCCCTGCATAAATCCTCCTATTTCCGTAGAATATACGTCGCCGCCGATAAGCATACCGTCGCAGATAAGAAGATTGCATTTTATACAGTCTTTATCTTCATAATCATCATAATTATACACCGGATATGTATAAATTTCAACTGTTTTTCCTTTGTATTTTTCAAGATTAAAGCCCTGTTCCTTTTGCAGCTTGTTGTAATTGTTGTAAACGTCGTTAAATTCTTCTGGAATAACGATAACCTTGCAGTCCTCGTATTCTTCCGATACCCGCCATCCCATGTCGCTTAGAAATTCCTGTCTTGCCGATTCGGTTTTAAGCTCGTAAACGGGAGGAGTCCCCAGCTTGTGGGCTATAACCGCAACAGCGGCTATTATGGCAATTATCAGAACAACTATTCCTGCCAGCGTTGCAGACGGCTTTTTAACTTTAATGGTTTTGATAAACATTGCTTTTCCCTCTTTCGATTGGATTTTGTATATGTATATGAATCGACGGATAAGCTTAGAACATGCTTTTTAAGGTGTTTTGATATGGAAAAGTAATTTAACAAAATCTATTGAAAACCGGTGATAAATGTGTTATAATTTTGTGTGTGACTTACGATCGGCTTTTTGACCGATATGAAATTTAATTTATAGGATGAGGTTTTGTTATGTTTCAAAAAACGGGATTTATAAAAAGGTCAGGGGAAAACAGACCGAAAGAAAGATATCTTCTTCTGTTTCTCGTGGCATTTTTCGGAATGCTTATATCATTCATACCCACAATGATAGCCAACGACGGTCTGTTCCTCTATTACGGAGATTTTAATTCTCAGCAGGTTATGTTTTATGAGCATGCCAATGAGATGGTTCGTGACGGGAACTTCGGCTGGGACTGGGGTACGGATCTTGGAGCGAATTTTATCGGCTCCTATTCTTTCTACCTTTTGGGAAGCCCCTTTTTCTGGCTGAGTACTATTTTTCCGCTGAAAGCCGTACCGTTCCTTCTGCCCTGGCTGCTGTGTCTGAAAACTGCAGTAGCAGCGGTAACCGCTTATGCGTATATCCGCCGTTTTGTAGAAAACCGTGACGCTTGTTTTATCGGCGGAATGCTGTATGCTTTTTCGGGATTTCAGACTTACAATGTATTCTTTAATCATTTCCATGACGCAACAGCGTTTTTCCCGTTGCTTTTGCTGGGCTTCGAGCTACTTGTCAAAGACCACAAAAAAGGTGCGTTCGCCATTGCTGTAGGAATTTGTGCGTCCATAAGCTATTTCTTCTTTGCTTGCGAAGTTGTATTTTTGATCATATATTTCTTTGTACGTCTTACAGACAAAGAATTGAAAATGACATTGAAAACCTTCGGTCTGCTTATGCTGGAATCGGTTATAGGCGTTATGCTTTCGGCAATAATCCTTTTGCCTGCATGCATTGATGTTCTTTCCAATCCTCGTCTGGAAAGCCGTCTTTACGGACTTGATATGGTGGTATACAGTGAAAATGTGCGAATTCCCAGAATTATTCAGGCGTTCTTTATGGTTTCGGATATGCCTGCAAGAATCAATCTGCTTTCGTCCGACAAGGGAAAATGGGCGTCCATTGCCGGCTATCTGCCTTTGTTCTCCATGTGCGGAGTTATAGCTTTTATGCGAACAAAGAAAAAAAGCTGGGCAACAAGGCTTATTATCATAAGCATAATTATGGCGTTTATCCCAATTCTCAACTCTTCATTTATGCTGTTTAACGGAAGTTATTATGCAAGATGGTTCTATATGCCTATTCTTATAATGTGCCTTATGACGGCAAAAATCGTGGGAGACAATAAAGACGATCTGAAAAAAGGCTTCCTGATTACTTTGTTCGGCGGACTTTTCTTTGTGGGAATCGGTTTGCTTCCTAAAAAAGAAAATGACGAGCTTGTTTTCGGCAAAATTGCACAGTATGCAGATTTGTACAAGCTCCAGGCAGGAATAACCCTGCTTATGCTGTTCTGCCTTGGTATAGCGGTTTACTTTATTATTCATCATAAAAAAAGCTCGTCAATTCTTGCCGTTATGACCAGCGTTGCCTGCGTTATATGCATGACTGCTTCGGTATGCTACGGTGCAAAACAGGGTGAATATGTTCATTATAAATATATTACAAACGGTATTTACGGCAAGGAAAACCTTGACATGGAAAAGCTGGACGCTCACTTTGACGACGGCGACAACAGCTTCTACAGAATAGATACCTCTCAGGACGTGGATAACTGGTGTATGTTCTGGGGCTTGTCCTCAATGAGAACATTCCACAGCGTTGTTCCTTCGTCAATAATGGATTTCTATAAATCAATCGGACAAACCCGTGATGTTGCTTCGAGAATGGAAACAAATCTTTATCCGCTGAGGGGCTTGTTCTCGGTAAGGTATTATTTCAAACAGCTTACCGATGGCCAGCTTAACGGAACTGAGGCTAACAACCCCAATGAATACATGGAAAACCTGGAAGGCTTCAAATATGTTGATACCCAGAACGGATTTAATATCTACGAAAATGAAAACTGGGTTCCTATGGGCTTTGCATATGACGAATATACAACGGACAGTGTGATCCAGAGTGCAGAGAACGTTGATAAAACCAATATACTTATGGAAGCGTTGGTTCTTGACAGCGATCAGATCAATAAATATTCCGGTGTTATGATCCAATATGACAATAATCAGTTAAGAGACAGAAACAGCTATGTTGAAGCCTGCAATGAAAAGCGGGCAAATTCCTGCTATTATTTCAAAGAAAGCTCAGACGGTTTTGACGCTAAAATCAATCTTGACAAAGACAGTCTTGTTTTCTTCAGCGTGCCTTATGACAAGGGCTGGTCGGCTTCTGTAAACGGTGAAGCAACAGACATTGAAAAGGTTTCTTACGGATTTATGGCAGTGCTTTGTCATGCAGGTGAAAATGTAATACGCTTTGATTATGAAACCTCCGGTCTGACAGCAGGAAAAATCATAACAGTTGTGGGTGTGCTTGCCTTTGTAGCATATGTCGGAACGGATTATTATTTCAGAAAAAAGAAAAGACTTTCCGATGAACAGACAGCGGTTAAAACCAAAAAGCATAACGGCAAAACAAAATAAAAGCTAAGGAGTACTGCAAAATGGTATTAAAAGAAAAGACCTTATCGGTAGAAGAAATATTCAAGGGCAAGGTTATAGACGTAACTCTTGAAAAAATAGAGCTTGAAAACGGCAGACCGTCCATGAGAGAGGTGGTACATCATCCCGGCGGAGTATGCGTTGTGCCTATAGACGACGAAGGAAACGTTTATTTTGTAAAGCAGTTCCGATATCCCTTTAAGACCGTTTTAATGGAAGTGCCGGCAGGAAAGCTGGAAAAAGGGGAAGACCACAGAGAGTGCGGAATCAGAGAGCTTAAAGAAGAAATAGGTGCAGAGGCAGAAACATTTGAATACATGGGCTGTATTTATCCGACTGTGGCTTATGATACGGAGATAATTCATATGTATCTTGCAAAAGGGCTGACTTTCGGTGAACAGAATCTTGACGAGGGAGAATTTATCGACGTGATAAAAATCCCATTGGAAAAAGCGTATGAAATGGTTATGGCTAATGAAATACCCGACGCTAAAACCCAGACGGCAATTTTAAAGGCATACCTGCTTAATAATAAGTAAAAAATAAGGGACCTGCTGCAAATAAGCAACAGGTTCCAGTTTTTTTAATTAAACAATGACTATACAATATTAAAGTTTCGGTCAATCTTTAAAAGATTTTAATCTTAAAACTAATTAACATTAACTTATTTTTTAGGGGCAGTTCTCTATCGCAGCAGTCGTAACTGTCATGGTAACGGATAGGTTACGACTAACAAACACGGCACGCCTAACGGACACGGCACGCCGTGTCCCTACAGACGTTAACGCAATATAGGCAGTCGCTGAATTACGGGACGTCGAGGACGCCGTCCCCTACAGTTTCTAACATCTAACCTCTAACATCTAATCTCTGATAGCACAACTCGGGCGACCGCAGGTTGCCCTAAACTTTATTATTAAAGCTGGTGAACAACGAAAATCTCGTAAATTGATTTAACCGCAGCCTCAAAATCATTTTCGTCTACTCCCACAATGATATTCAGCTCGCTTGAACCCTGGTCGATCATCTTTACATTAATATGAGCATGAGCAAGTGCCGCAAATATTCTGCCTGCCGTACCTCTGTTAGACTTCATCGCACGTCCCACAACGGCGATAAGTGCCAAGCCGCTTTCAATATCAATGGAATCGGGCTGCACGTTTCTGTGAAGTCCTGCAAGTATCTCCTGCTCTTTAGGTTCAAATTCAGCCTGATGAACAACAACGCTCATAGTATCTATTCCCGAAGGCATATGCTCAAAGGAAATACCGTTCTTTTCAAACACTTCAAGCACTCTTCTGCCAAAACCAAGCTCTCCGTTCATCATATCTTTTTCAATATTAATTACGGTAAAGCCTTTCTTTCCGGCAACGCCCGTAATGGTAAACTCAGGCTTCTGACAAGTGCTTTCAACGATCATTGTTCCCGAATCACTCGGAGCGTTAGTATTCCTGATATTAATTGGAATACCTGCTTTTCTGACAGGGAAAATGGCGTCCTCATGAAGAACTCCCGCACCCATATACGAAAGCTCTCTCAGCTCTTTGTATGTTATAGTTGTAATTGGCATAGGTCTGTCAATAATTCTGGGATCGGCAATCAAAAATCCGGATACGTCCGTCCAGTTTTCATACAGATCCGCACCGCAGGCAGCGGCAACTATAGATCCGGTAACATCCGAACCGCCTCTTGAAAAAGTCTTTATTGTATCATTGGGCATTGAGCCGTAGAATCCGGGAATAACTGCTCTTTCCACAGAAGCAATTCTTTCGGAAAGAACTTGATGTGTTTTTTCCGAATCAAATCCACCCTGTTCATTGAAAAATATAACGTCGGCAGCGTCGATAAAATCATAATCCAGGTATTTTGCAAGAACAATACCGTTAAGATACTCGCCTCTTGAAGCAGCATAATCTCTGCCGGCTTTTCCGATAAAGCATGCTCTGATCGTTTCAAACTCGGACTCAAGAGAAAGATCTAAGCCAAGCTCGTTTATAATTCCATAGTATCTTTCCTTGATCGCATTAAATTCTTTTTCAAAATCCTTGCCTTTTGCGGCAAGGTCATAGCAACCGTAAAGCATATCGGTAACTTTGATATCATTAGGGAATCTTTTTCCCGGTGCAGAAGGAACAACAAATCTCCTTGAATCCTCGGCACGAATAATTTCTCCCACTTTTTTAAACTGCTCGGCACTTGCAAGAGAGCTTCCGCCGAATTTTACAACTTTAATCAATATCTCCAAACCCCTTTTAAATTTTATCACAGTACATATTATTATATATTTTTTTGCAATATTAGTCAATGTAAAAAAAGACGAATTTTGTGTTAATTTTTTATGTATCTTTATGAAATACGCCTGTGTTTCACCGGCGGACAGTTAATGATAATAAAAGTGTTGCAATTCAAAATAAAATGTGTTAGAATAATAATGTTAATTACAGCAGATACTAATAATATTATGAAGGAAGAATTATTTATGACAAAATATGTAGTATTGCTTTGCGACGGCATGGCAGATTATCCTGTTGAAGAGTTAGGAAATAAGACACCAATGGGTGCGTCTTTCACACCAAATATGGACAAACTTGCTAAAAAATCAAGACTGGGACTTGTAAAAAGCGTTGCCGACGGGTTAAAACCCGGCTCCGATGTGGCTAATCTTTCAATTCTCGGATATAATCCGGACGTTTATTATTCGGGAAGATCTCCCCTTGAAGCAGGCTCAATAGGCATTGATATGAAGCCTACCGACGTATCTTTCAGATGCAACCTTGTTACATTGTCCGATGAAGAAAAATATGAGGATAAAACCATAATCGACTACTGTGCAGACGATATTTCCACCGAAGAAGCAAAAATCCTTGTGGATTATCTTGCAGAGCATTTCAATAACGATGAATTTCAGCTGTATTCAGGAGTAAGCTACCGTCACTGCCTAATCTGGAACAACGGCACTTTAGACGTAGGTACTCTCACTCCCCCTCATGACATTACAGGCAAACCTATCAAGGAATATATTCCCCGTGCCGAAAATGCAAAAAAGCTTTATGACATGATGGTTAAAAGCTATGACCTGCTTAAAGACCACCCGGTAAACAAAGCAAGGATACAGCGTGGAAAACGCCCTGCAAATTCAATGTGGCTCTGGGGTGAAGGGGTAAGAAAGCCCCTTAAAGCCTTCAATGAAAAATACGGACTTAAAGGTTCAATGATATCCGCTGTTGACCTGCTCAAAGGAATCGGCGTTTTCTCAGGAATGAACGTTGTCAATGTAGAAGGTGCAACCGGATATATTGATACAAACTTTGACGGCAAGGCTCAGGCGTGCATAAGTGAGCTTGAAAAGGGACAGGATTTTGTATATATACATGTAGAAGCTCCCGACGAATGCGGTCACAGACATGAAATTGAAAACAAGAAAAAATCTATTGAACTTATCGACCAAAAAATTCTCGGACCCGTTCTTGAAGCATTGGAGAAATATGACGATTACAAGGTTCTTATATGCCCCGACCATGCAACTCCGCTTTCACTGAAAACCCATACAAACGATCCGATTCCGTTTATGATGTATCACAAAAAGGACGAAGTTGAAGGTCAGCCCGAATTCACTGAAGAAACCGCAAAAGCAACAGGCACTTATGTTGCCGAAGGTCATACCTTAATGCAGATGTTTTTCAGCCTTTAATTTGTTTCGCTTAAAGAATTACCACAAATACATAATTTCATGAAAGGAGGATGCTGTATGAAATATATTTGCGACATATGTGGCTATATTTATGATGAGGAAACAGGCGATCCAGATAACGGTATTGCTGCCGGAACAAAATGGGACGATCTGCCTGACGACTTCGTTTGTCCTATCTGCGGAGTCGGAAAAGATCAGTTTTCTCAGGAGTAATATGAACTACAATGCTGTAGAGTTGGTAAAACCGCTTTACAGCATATTTTTTAAGGAGAATAGCTATGAGTCTTAATACCACACCATCAGGAGAAAGAATTCATATCGGTTTTTTCGGACGAAGAAATGCAGGTAAATCAAGTGTAGTAAACGCGGTCACAGGACAGGATCTTGCTGTTGTTTCCGATGTACTGGGAACTACCACAGACCCGGTTTACAAATCTATGGAGCTGCTTCCTCTCGGTCCCGTTATGATAATAGACACTCCGGGATTTGACGACGAGGGCAGTCTTGGAGAACTCAGAGTAAAAAAAACCAAGCAGGTACTTAACAAAACCGATGTGGCAGTACTTATTGCCGAAGCAGATTACGGTCTTACCCCTACGGACATGGAACTGATCTCTATGTTTAAAGAAAGAGAAATTCCATATATAATCGCATACAACAAATCCGACTTAACAAAATCCACACCGGACCCCAAAGACAATGAGATCTATATAAGTGCAAAAGAAAAATCCAATATTTATGAGCTGAAAGAGAAAATCGGAGCTTTGGCTTTGACGGATACAAGGGAGAAGCATCTTGTTGCCGATCTTATTCAAAAAAACGACTTTGCCGTACTCGTAGTTCCAATCGACTCTGCCGCACCAAAAGGCAGGCTTATCCTGCCTCAGCAGCAGGCAATAAGGGATATACTTGAAGCAGGAGGCATACCTGTTGTAACAAGAGAAACAGAGCTTGAACAGACTCTCAAGGATATAGGCAAAAAGCCATCTATGGTCATTACGGACAGTCAGGCTTTTGAACAGGTATCAAAAACTGTTCCGGAAGATATAATACTTACCTCCTTTTCCATACTAATGGCAAGATATAAAGGCCTGCTTGACAGTGCCGTAAACGGTGCGTCGGTCATCGGCTCTCTTGAAAACGGAGATAAAATACTTATTTCAGAGGGATGTACTCATCATAGACAGTGCGATGATATCGGTACCGTAAAATTGCCCAAATGGCTAAAAAAACATACAGGGAAAGAGCTTGATTTTGAATTTTCCTCCGGTACTCATTTCCCGGAGGAACTGACGAAATATAAGCTTATAATCCATTGCGGAGGCTGTATGCTTAACGAACGTGAGGTCAGATACCGGGTAAAATGTGCCGAGACGCAGGGCGTACCCATTACAAATTACGGAATCGCCATTGCATACATGAACGGCATTCTGAAAAGAAGCCTTGAAATATTCCCGAATCTGTATAACAAGCTGTAAAAAAAGGCAAGCTATATAAAGTTTTCCTGATTATATTTTATAACATTAATATTTATCACATAAATTAAGGGACGCTCATTTACTGAACGTCCCTAAAAAAATCACTTTTAATTATTTAATACAAGTAATATCGCTGCCGAACCACTTTGTTGCGATCTCTGCAACAGTACCGTCTGCTTTCATTTCTTCCAATGTACCGTAAATCTTATCGCAAAGCTGCTGGTCGCCAAGTCTGAAACCGATAGCATACTGTTCAGGTTCAAGACCTTCGTCCAGAATTCTGAATGCTTTCTTTGATGTGTTGATTTCATATTTTGCAACAACAGAATCAAGGAACACTGCGTCGCACATATTCATTTCAAGATTTGTAAGAGCTTCAACGTTTGTTCCAAGCTCGGTTGTAGTGATATCAGCTGCAATGTCGGAAGCGGCAAGAATCTCCTGAGCTGTGGAACCGTTCTGTACAGCTACCTTTTTGCCCTTGAGGTCCTCAAGAGTTTTTATATCGCTGTCCTCATTAACTGCAAATACCATTTCATTTTCCATATAAGGATCAGACATGAGCATTACTTTTTTTCTTTCATCGCTGACTGAAAGTCCGTTCCAGATGCAGTCGATAGTGCCGGCATTAAGATCGATTTCTTTTGTATCCCAGTTTACGCCGTAAGTTTCAAGCTCAATATCAAGTCGCTTACATACTTCCTTTGCCAGATCAATATCAAATCCAACGATTTCGTCGTTTTCATCGGTATATCCCATTGGCTTGAAGGTTGCGTCAAGTCCCAGAATCAGCTTGCCCGATTCCTTTACCTTATCAAAAGAAGTATCAGCTGCGGAAGAGGCTTCCGAATTTGCATCAGCCTTTGAAGAACTGTTGTCTTTGTCTGACGAACCGCATGAACCAAACAGCATCATTGCAGCCATAGACGCACATACTGCCATTTTTAAAATAGATTTTTTCATTTCTCTAACCATTCCTTTCTGATAAAAAGCAAAATTTTATTACTTTATTATATTAGCACATTCTTATGATAAAGTAAATACATTTTTTAAAATTTTGTATTAATTTCTAAAAACCCTTGAAAATTAATGGGAATTATTATATAATGTTTTAATAAGATATTATTTTTATTTGTACAAAGCAAGGAGTAAGAAATGGTATCACTTAAAGACATTGCATTAAAGTGCGGAGTTTCAGTTGCAACAGTAAGCAAAGCTCTCAACGGACATACGGACATAAGCGTTGCAACCCGTGACAGACTGTTAAAAGCGGCAAAAGAAATGGGCTATTTCCCAAATTCCCAGGCAAGGGCATTAAAAACCAACAGGACTTTTAATATTGGCCTGATGTTTGTGGAAGAACCGGGAAAAGGTTTCGCACAGGAGTTTTTTGCAAAAATAATAAGCAATTTCAAAACTGCCTGTGAAAAAGCCGGATATGACATTACTTTTATTAATAAAGGCTTCGGGAAGCAGAAAATGTCCTCATATGAACATTGCAAATACCGCAATGTGGATGGAATATTGCTTACCAGCGGAGATTTCACCGACCCTGATGTTTACGAGATAATTAACGGGGATATCCCCTCGGTTACAATAGACCATATTTTTGATAATTCCACAGCTATCATGTCCAGCAATGAGATCGGCGTAGAAAAGCTGGTTGATTTCGTATATAAAAAAGGTCACAGGAAAATTGCATACATAAGCGGAAGCAAAGCTGCGGTAACGGAAAGACGTCTTCTGGGATTTTACAAAGCATGCAAAGTCAGAGGAATTGAAATTAATCCGGACTGGATGCTCCAAGGTGATTATCATAATCCTGTTTTAACTTATGATTTAACTAAGAACCTTATTAGCCAAAAAGACAAGCCCACCTGTATTTTCATGTCTGATGACTATTCAGCCATAGGCGGTTTTAATGCTTTGAGAGACATGGGCTTTTCCGTTCCCGATGACATATCTCTTGTGGGATTTGACGGTATTTCCTATTCCCAGCTTATGAGACCCAAGCTTACTACATATCTTCAGGACACGGAAACCATAGGCAAAACTGCTGCCCAAAGGCTTATCTCGCTGATAGAAGAGCCGGAAAAGACCTTTTCAGAGGTTATAACCATTGACGGCTGGCTTCTTGAAGGCGAATCGGTTAGAGATTTAAATGAATAGCAATATTACTAAATATATAAAAAAGCTGTCCTTTTCAGGACAGCTTAATTTTTTATACCTTAACTTTTACCTTCCCACTATAGCAAACCTGCCACAGCGAGGTCAAAGCTAACTGACTTCGCAAACACTTATCGTGATTTACGCCGTCCACGTTAGGACTTAAGCGAGCTCAGCGAAGTACTTGATTGTTCTTACCATCTGGCTTGTGTATGAGTTCTCGT
>JBJERB010000087.1:0-5646 GCA_051882055.1 Oscillospiraceae bacterium | reverse complement strand
AAAGAAAGGACAAAAATTCAAATGTTTTTTCAAAAAAGGCTTGACAAGCAGTGCAAAGTATGCTAAAATAATTAAGTCTTAGCGGTTGGAGTTAATCCGACCGCATATGGACAGGTGTCCGAGTGGTTTAAGGAGCCGGTCTTGAAAACCGGTGATACGGCAACGTACCGTGGGTTCGAATCCCACCCTGTCCGCCATATTTTATTTTGCGGTTGCGGCCGCATTTTTTGTATAACTTATTTGCGGAAATACCCAAGTGGTGAAGGGGCTCCCCTGCTAAGGGAGTAGGTCTGGAAACGGGCGCGAGGGTTCAAATCCCTCTTTCCGCGCCAGTCATTCGCCGTGACGGGCTTGCCCCGTTGCGGCTTTGCTGTATCTTTTTATTTGTTTACGATGAGACAACATCTATTTGGTCTCAGAAATACATTCCTGATACGGACGGCGTAATATCCCATATCAATTTGTGATATGGGGTTTTTTTGTTATATAAAAAAGACCTACCACATTGAGTTAAATATCTCAACATGGCAGGCGCTTTTCACATTTGGTTATTTTTTAATAACTTTTGGTTCTTTCATCTGATAACCGCCCCAGAATGATGCAGCTCCGCATGCAGCGAGAGCCATATACTTAGTAACCATTTTCAGCATTTTAGCAGCCTTTTTCATAATAACACTTCCTTTCTTTTATCCTTTCTTTTATCTTTGCAGTTACAATAAATATTGCAACTAATAATTGCGTCAGTAACATCATTACACCCAAGTGGATTTCTTTTGATATTAAAACTATACTGATAACAGAAAACAATAAACCCAAAAGGATGTCGGCAATTTTTAAAATCTTTTTCTTCTTATCTGTAATTGGCTTGTTCACGTTTTCTACAGGACAAAAGGCAATTACCGCTGCAAAAAACGGAATCAGCAATATTATTGTTAAGGGGACGTTGATGTGTGTTTTAAGCAGCTCGTAAAAGCAGATGGTAATTATAAAGGAAACACACATCAACGCATTACATCTGAAATATGTACCGGCATGAAATCCGCCCATATACATTCTCAGAAGTATAAATGTAATAAGGAATACGATGCTTTCGGTTATATGAAATGTGATAATGCCTAACAGTAAAATCAGTATAATATTCAGCAATGAAGATATTGTTATTTCAATGCCGTATCTGTAAAAATCCTGTTGGTCTTTATCATCTGTAATTACGCCTGCGTTTGTCATAAAATTTAAAATAAGTGAAACAATTTTATTCATAGTTAATCACTCTGCTTTGTTTTTTTTAAATATTATAATAAAATAATTCTTTAGTCAACGATTTTGGCACGAAGTGCAGAAATCCGGCACGAAATGCAGAAAAGCGGTCCGGAACTATGATTCCGAACCGCTTTTAAATGTTTTCAAAATAATTTTACAGCAGAACACATTATCCTTTTCATAAAAATCACATCTGCCGTTATACTTCTCTGCTATATCCTTGAGTATCTTCGTGCCGAATCCATGTTTATCTTTATCTTTCTTAGTAGTTATCAAACGTGGATTATCTTTTAAAACTGAATTCTCAATAGTATTTTTTATAAGAAAAGTATAAATATCGTTTTCTTTGGTTATTCTGACGGAAATAAACTTGACCTTATCTGAATTGGCGTTCATACAGGCAGTGACAGCATTTTCTAAAGCATTGCTTAACAAATTGCAAAGATCGATTTCATCAATATTATCAAAATGGTTTACCGAAAGGCATTGCACCGATATTCCCATTGCGGATGCCATCGAAAGTTTTGAGTTTATAATGGAATTTACGATGGTGTTGTCCGTTCGTACAACAGGTTCTGATTTAACAAAAACATCTAAACCTTTTGATATGTAGTTTTTTGCATCTTCATATTTGTTTTCGTTCAACAGAGCATATACGGCATAGAATTGATTCTTTAAATCGTGACGTATTTTCCGTATAGAGTCATACTGCATATTAGCATTTTCGATATATTGTTTCTGATAACGTTCCTGTACTTTTAATATCTCCATTTCCTGAAGCATTCGGTTTTTCTTAAGCAGTGAATCAATCATATGAAAAACAAGAATATTAATTGCCATTAAAACCAAAATTGATAGGCTTATATATGTTCTTTGCTTATAATTCATAGAATATATTGCTGAATAGTGCAAAAGAGCCGCCATAACAATCGAAGCAACAAGTACCGATATTGTTACAATCCATTCAGTCAGATGAAAACTTTCGCTGCTAAAATCAAAAGCTTTTATTATTAGCCTGAAAGATATGTATATTGTTGCCTGAATGGACAGAAGAGCAATAAATCTTTCCAGACTTAGCTTTGCCACTATCTCATTAATAGTCATTGAGTTAAGGGAAGAAATAAAATTGAGTAGTGCAGCAGTAATTAAAAATATTATTGTAAAAGGAAGGACCGATATCAATAGTTTCTTTACAATATTGCCGTTAAGCATGATAACAGCATAAATAAGCAAACACAGCATGTACAGGATACTTGCCGCACTTTCAAATATGGTAATGTAGTTCATCAGTGTAAGTAAAATAAACAAGACGATCCAGCATATTGCGAATCCTGTTTTGGCAAACTGCTTTCTTTTCGGAGTCAGCAGCTTATAAACAAAATATACTACCATAAAAGACTGATAAATATTTATTATTATTTCAAAGCTAAGCCATAAAATACTTTTCATTATGATTTCCTCAAAAATTCCGTAAGCTTTGCGTCTGCCGCAGCTTTATAGTTTCTGCTCATAGGCAAACTGAAGCCTTGTTTAAACATTACTAAATCGTTGTGCTTGTCAATATTGAATACATGTCTGAGATTAATAAGATATTTCCGGTGGAATCTGAAAAAGTCGTAAGGTACCATCTGTTTTTCCAGCTCGCTTATATTGTCTCTTACTTGCACAGGTTCTTTATTTCCGGATAAATGATAAATAACATAATGCTTATTGCTTTCAATATAAAGAATATCTTTTATATACACGGAAACTTGTCCGAATTCAGTATTACTGATTTTTATTTGCTTGTTTTGTTTTATTTGAACCATAATCTGTTCCACAACCTCATGCAGTCTGTTTTTTAACAGCGGCAAATCGCTTTTAGTTATGAAATTCAAAGGATGAAAATTAAAGCTGTCATAAACCAGCTCGGAATGTGCGGTCACAAAGATAATATAACAGCTGTCATTTAAATCACGAAGAGCTTGTGCTACGGTAAATCCGTCTATTTTAGGCATATCTATATCCAGAAAAACAACATCAAACGGCTTGGAAACATGGTGATTAAGCAGCAAATTTCCAGAAACATAATTTTCAATTTTAACATCATCTATGTGCTTCAAAAATTCATCTTTAACCATTTTACTTAGTATTTTTAAAAACACATTGTTGTCGTCGCAGATGGCAATTCGTATCATCCGTAAAACCTCCTTATATATTTTTAATACAGTCGTCGATACTTTAAGTATAATAATTGATATAAAATTAAGAAAAACTTTATAAATTATATAATTTTATGCCTTTTAATAATATATATTGTATAATTTGATATAACAACGACTTATGTCTCCCCGCATCTAATGGGCTTACGCCCGGTTGTTTGTTAATGAAGGGGGGTGATGCCCCTTATTGAATAACAGTTTCAATTGTAATAACGGATGATAAAAATAAAAGAAGGATGTTGGTATATTATGATAAAAAACTCTAAAACAAAAGATGTTTTCGATAACGATAGAAAGAAAGCAATAGGAGATATTTTGTATGATTTGAGATCTCAGATGGGCTGTACTCAGAAAGATATCGCCCGATATCTGCATATGAGCGATGGTGTTGTATCTCATTACGAAAATGCAACAACTGTTCCGTCCATAGAGGTAATTGTACGACTTGCTCATTATTATGACGTAACTACAGATTATCTTCTGAATAACTGTACCAGTAAAATTAATTTCTCAAAGGTTTTGAACCGCAATATTACGAAGGAGATGACTATCGGCAAGGCGGTAGATATAATAATGAACGCTTCACCGTCGGAAAAAACGCTTATAGCCGGGTTGCTTAATTTAATAGACAGCAAAAAAGAGTAATAGGTTTTGGCTACAAATATACATCTCTCTCCTTTTTGTTGAATATACCATATTTTTGTCGTATGGTCAAGTATCTCCACATAAAATGGCTGTTTAAGCGTCCTTTCGTGCCGAATTAACGCATTTCATGCCATTTTACTTGCATTTTAAATAGAATTGATGTATTATATAACCAAAGTTACATGACCAATGTAGATATATGCATGTAAACTTTGTGTCATCTTTGCCTGCAGTTTCACACCTGCGGGTTTATTAACCCCCTTTTTACTCCGCTTTGTACCTTTAGCAAGCGGAGTCTTTTTTTATTAACAGCACTTTTTATTTTATATTTAATGATACCTTTATAAATAAAGCAACTAAATAAATAAATTTAATCGGAAGAGGGTAAAATTTTTGTATAACTGTATAATTGTTTCATAAAAAAATATAATATATTTGAAAAAGCTCTTGCAAAAGTTTTGGGAATGTAGTATAATATTTGTAGAATTTTTTTAGGAGGTAAATTAATTATGGCAGTTAAAGTCGCAATTAATGGTTTCGGACGTATTGGACGTCTTGCATTCAGACAAATGTTTGGTGCTGAAGGCTATGATGTTGTTGCTATCAACGATTTGACAAAGCCTTCAATGCTTGCTGATCTTCTTAAGTACGATACAGCACAGGGTGGTTACTGTGGCAGAATCGGTGAAAATCTTCACACAGTTGAGGCTGACGATGAAGCTGGCACAATCACAGTTGACGGAAAAACTTTGAAAATTTACGCAATGGCTAACGCAGCTGAGCTTCCTTGGGGAGAAATCGGTGTAGACGTTGTTCTTGAATGTACAGGTTTCTACTGCTCAAAGGCTAAATCACAGGCTCACATTGACGCAGGTGCAAAGAAAGTTGTTATTTCTGCTCCTGCAGGAAATGATCTTCCTACAATTGTTTACTCTGTAAACGAAAAGACTCTTACAACTGACGATAAGATCATTTCTGCTGCTTCATGTACAACAAACTGTCTTGCTCCTATGGCTAAGGCTCTTAACGATTATGCTCCTATCCAGAGCGGTATCATGAGCACAATCCATGCTTACACAGGCGACCAGATGATTCTTGACGGTCCTCACAGAAAGGGCGACCTCAGAAGAGCAAGAGCAGGTGCTGCTAACATTGTTCCTAACTCAACAGGTGCTGCTAAGGCTATCGGTCTTGTTATCCCTGAGCTTAACGGTAAACTTATCGGTTCTGCACAGAGAGTTCCTGTTCCAACAGGTTCAACAACAATTCTTACAGCTGTTGTAAAGGGTAACGATGTAACAGTTGATGGTATCAACGCTGCTATGAAGGCTGCTTCTTCCGAATCCTTCGGTTACAACACAGATCCAATCGTTTCTTCAGACGTTATCGGAATGAAGTATGGTTCACTCTTTGACGCTACACAGACAATGGTTTCAAAGATTGCTGATGATCTTTATGAAGTTCAGGTTGTTTCATGGTATGACAACGAGAACTCATACACAAGCCAGATGGTAAGAACAATCAAGTACTTCGCTGAGCT
>JBJERB010000086.1:22296-33607 GCA_051882055.1 Oscillospiraceae bacterium | reverse complement strand
GATGAAAGGAGCAATCGGTTTGGAAGACAATAAAAATAAGTCTCTTGAAGAAATGATTGCCGAAACCATGAAAAATAAACACGAGCATGTTTCTTCCGACGCAGACGAACCAAAAGCCGCCGATTCAAAAATCAATGCCGACCATCTGAAATTTAAATATTATGACGGTGATAATGATGAAGAACAGCATCACCGGCATCACGAAGATAAAAGCTCAAAGAAAAAGAAAAAAGCACTTATTGTTGCATGTTCGGTTTTTGGGATTATTCTCACTTTCTTTATTGTAATCGGAGTTGTTTTTTTCCATTACATATCCATGCTGAACATAAAGAATACCGAGGATGAAATACTCGATTCTATTGATATAGAATATACTAACGATTCAAATTCACCTCAGTCGGAAATCGACAGCCTGGAAAAACAAATGAAAGCCAACTTTGATAAGGACGGACTTATGCATTCTGACAATGTCATGAATATCCTGCTCCTCGGAACAGACAGCCGTGAAAACAACGCAAGAGGCCGTTCGGACAGTATGATTCTTGTTTCCATAAACAAGGTCACAAAAGAAATAATAATGACTTCTTTCCTCAGGGATATGTATGTTTCAATTCCGGGCAAAGAGAATTCAAAGCTCACTCACGCTTATTCTTACGGCGGTGCAGACCTGGCGGTAGATACCGTTGAACAGAATTTTAAAATAAAAATTGATAATTACGTTCAGGTTAATTTCTACTCCTTTGTATCGGTTGTGGACGCTGTTGGCGGAGTGGATATTGATGTTACGGCGGACGAAGTAAAATACATAAACTCCTATCTCGGTGAAATAAATAAGCTGGAGGGAGATTCCACAGATAAATACAGACTTACTTCTTCCGGCTTGCAGCACCTGAACGGCAGACAGGCTCTCGCTTATTCAAGAATTCGATATATCGGTACCGACTTTGCAAGAACCGAACGTCAGAGAACAGTATTGACAAAGGTTATTCAGAAAGCGTCTGATTTAAGCATAGGTGAGCTTAACGACTTTGTGGAAGAACTTTTCCCGTTAATCACCACAAACCTTTCAAAGACAACCATTGCATCTCTGATTTTAAAATCCCCTACTTATTTTGAATACGACCTTCCGCAATACAGAATTCCTATCGACGATTCATGGAAATATATGACTATAAAAAGCATGTCTGTTCTTGGTGTAGATATGCAAAAGAACATCGACTATCTTTATAAGAATATCTATCGTTATGAAGGGGATAAGGACGATTAAACTATACTATATATAAAACCCATAAAATACAACTTAAACCCATATTCCCCGCCTTTCCGGCGGAAGGCATAATCATTGCCGTAGGAATAAATCAAAAACTTTTAAATCTAATATCAGATTCAATAAGGGGTATCGCCCCGTCATTATATTAATTCACAATCGGGAGGAATAATAAATGTCGTCAACTTGGAACAATAACATTACTTTTTCGGTTTTCGGAGAAAGCCACGGTCCTGCTATAGGTGTATGTATTGACAATGTACCTCCGGGAGAATCCATTGACATGGATAAGCTCATGCATTTCATGGCAAGAAGAGCCCCTAAAAAAGACAAAACATCTACCCAAAGGCGAGAAAAGGATATGCCTCAGATCATGTCCGGCTTTTTCAACGGAAAGACCACAGGCACTCCCCTTTGTGCATTAATTCAGAATACCGACCAGCATTCCAACGATTATTCGGATCTTTCCAAGCTTGCTCGTCCCGGACACGCCGATTATACCGGAGCTTTGCGTTATAGAGGCTTTAACGACCAGCGGGGCGGCGGACACTTTTCCGGAAGACTGACTGCTCCCCTTTGCTTTGCCGGAGCGGTAGCAGGACAGATTCTTGAAAAGAGAGGAGTTTATGTAGGTGCTCACATTTCTGAAATACACAAAATAAAGGACGATTCCTTCGATTCTATCAGAACAACAAGAGAAGATATTATTGCAATAAGAGAAAAGGAATTTCCCACAATTTCCGATGCTAAAGGTAAAAGAATGATCTCGGATATAGATAAAGCAAGAAAAAGCCTTGACAGCGTGGGCGGAGTTGTGGAATGTATTGCTATAAACGTACCTGCGGGAATAGGTTCTCCTATTTTCGACGGTCTGGAAAATTCCATAGCACAGCTTGTATTCGGAATTCCTGCCGTAAAAGGACTTGAATTCGGTGCCGGATTCAATGCGGCAAAAATGCTGGGAAGCGAAAACAACGACGAATTTTACGTAAACGATAACGGTCATGTTGTAACCAGAACCAACTTCCACGGCGGTATACTGGGAGGTATATCATCGGGTATGCCGATAACTCTCAGAGTTGCGTTTAAGCCTACCCCCTCCATTGCAAAACCCCAGGCAACGGTTGACTATTCGGCTATGAAGAACGAAACAATTAATATAAAGGGCAGACATGACCCTTGTGTTGTTCCGAGAGCGGTTCCATGCGTTGAGGCAGCAGTGAATATCGCCCTGCTTAACCATATGCTTCAATACCCAAATTTTTAGGCGAGGCATTGGAAGAGGAATCCGAAACTTAAACTTTGCAATATTTCAATGCCTTATTAAACGACGAAACGACATAAGTGTAAAATATATTTTATGCAGTGCTTTTAAGAAAGGAAAGCCTTTGAAAACAAAGGTAAAGGTTATTATAGATTTATGGAGCACAGTTTTATAAACAGCGTTACTCCGGATATACTTAATCCCACAGATGAATATGAGGTCAAAATTCTGATTGCATATTTTCTTTTTCAGATCGACCGTCCGGTTACTCCTAACCAGCTTACGGAAATCGCTACAGGGGATGGAATAGTAAATTATTTTCTGTATTCGGAAGCAATAAACGAAATGCTGAAAAACGATATTATACGTCTTGAAGAAATAGACGGAACCAACTACTATATTCTTACGGAAAAAGGAAAAGAAGGTGCAGTCAGCTTTAAAAAGCTGGTGAGCAAAAGCGTCAGGGACAGAATATATGCTGCGGGGCTGAGATTTTTCTCAAAGCTCAAAAACAGCAAAGACGTTACCTTTGACATAACTCCCCTTGAAAAGGGATATTCCGTTCATTGTCTGTGTAAGGACAATAGTATTACTCTTATGGATCTGACACTTTTCGCTCCGGATAAGGAGCAAGCAGATTATATAAAATCCAAAATAATGATGAATCCCACGGATTTTTACTGTAAAGTAATGGACTATATAATTGAAAATGAGGAATACGTTCCAAGCATCGGCACAGACGACAGTTTGATTTAAAGAGAGTTTCGGCTCTCTTTTTTTTGTGATAATTCGTGTTTTGTCAAATAACATAACTTTTTTTAATTTATCATAAAATCATCACATTGAAGGGTATAATATAAATATAGAAAACAAAGAGCAATGTTAAACCCTTAGATTTACATAAAAAGCTATTCCGCAGAGGTTAAGTAAACAGCAAAAGCTTTTATCGTAAGACAAGCATAAATTACGGTTATAAAGGAGAGAGTTCTATGGATAATTTTAATAACTACAACAATAATGAAAACCGTGAGGGACAAAACAATCAAAACGAACAATTTACGCAAAACACCCAAAATGATCAGAATCAACAAAATAGCCGGTATAACAGCAATAATCAAAATTACTGGAACGGCTATAATTACAACGGCAACACTAACGAGTTTTCCTATAAGCCTCCGAAAAAGCCAAAGCACAAAAAATTACTTACCGGAATGATCGTAGCTCTTTGCGTTGTGGCTTTAGGTGCAACTTCCTTAGTCGGTTATTCAATACTTTCAGGAAATACCTTAGGAGGTATAAAGATAAGCGATGACAGTAGTTATTCTCAAAGCTCATCGGACAAAAATCAGACTACTGCCACCAGCACTAAAAGAGAAAACCTCCCTACGCTTGTGCAATTAGCTACTCCCGACGATGCCATGAAAATTCCCGATATCGTAAAAAAGGTATCTCCTTCAGTAGTCGGAATTTCATGCATGACAAATTCGGGTACGGTAACAGGTACGGGAATCATTATGAGCGAAGACGGATACATTATCACAAACGCTCATGTTGTTGACGGAGCAAATGCAATTTCAGTAGTGCTTCCCAGCAACTATTCGTCCTCAGATGACGAAAGCAGTAAGGAAACAACAAATACGGATAACACAAACGATTCTATAAAAGCCGAGCTTATAGGCAAAGACGATCAGACGGACATTGCGGTTATTAAAATAGATAAAAAAGGACTTACCGCAGTCGAGTTCGGAAAATCCTCAGAAGTACAGGTAGGCGAAGTTTCAATAGTTATAGGTAATCCTTTGGGTCTTAACCTTGCAAACTCCGTAACAGCAGGAATTATCTCTGCAACGGACAGAACGCTGACCATTGAAGACCGTACCATGAATCTTATCCAGACAGACGCTTCTATCAATTCAGGTAACTCAGGCGGTCCGCTTATTAATGCATACGGTCAGGTTATAGGAATAACTTCCGCAAAAGTTGCTTCAAACTATGGCGAAGGACTTGGATTTGCTATTCCGATAGACGAAGCAATACCTATTGTCAAAGACCTTATGGAAAACGGCTATGTAACCGGCAGACCTACTCTCGGAATCAGCGGAATGAATATCACAGATGTTTATTCTCAGTATTATGACGTACCTAAAGGCTTTATTGTAAAAGTTGTTCAGTCGGGAAGTGCCGCTGAGGAAGCCGGCATAAAGGAAAATGACATTATCGTAGGTATTGAAGGAACCTTGATTGAATCCATTGAGGAATTCAATTCCATAAAAGAAAAATATAAAGCCGGAGATGAAATAACCGTTTCATTATACAGAAACAACAAAATAGTTGACGTAAAAGTTGTTTTAGGCGAAGCTGTGGAAACCGATGACGGTACTTCATCACAGAGCCAGCAGCAATCCTTTGAAGACTTCTACAACAATTACGGCAACGGCTATAGCTATAGAACTAACTGATTTCTAATTTACCTACGCTAAGTAGGAAATAAATAAGCTTTCTTCATAATTTTTTCATATTCTTTTACTTCAGGCAAAGGGCTGTTTCGGTAATACGAAACAGCCCTTTGCTGTGCTTGCTTTTCTGTATGTGCTGATATCCCAACAAAAGTAACCTTTCCCTATCCCTCTACATACCTTAATATAAATGTGGTGAATTATAGTGAAAGAAAGAAAAGAAAACTGCGTTGAACTTAACATCTATGTTGAATGTGACAAATGCTCCAAACCCGAACCTATGTATGGCTGTCCCGAAGAAAAGCACGATGACGATGACTCTTGCGTTAAAATAAACGTATTTGTAGAGTGCGACAAAAAACACAGATATACTGTCTGATATCATAACTAAAGGACCGTCGGAAATAAACTGACGGTCCTTTTTACGTTCCTTAAATATTCATTTTAAAAATTAATAATACATTACAACCGGAGTGTCCATTTCTACATTTTCATATATGTATTTAGCACCGTTTAAAGGCATATTTATACAGCCGTGAGAACCGTTGTACTTATAAATGTTTCCCCCGAAGTATCCGCCTCTCCATTGGGAATCGTGCAGCCCGATTCCTACAATGGCAACTCTGGTCCAGTATGAGCAGGTAGATTCCCATTCTTCTCCGTCCTCGTTTGAACCTTTCATTTTGTAGTTTCTTAATTTGTGCCATACTTTGTAGACTCCGGGAAGAGTTGTTCTCGCCGCTGAAGTGGTCTGACCGGAAACAATATCACATTCGTACATTTTCTTGCCGTCTTTATAATACCATAAATGCTGATTCGTCAAATCTATTTCTACATAAGTGTTTCCGATATCGTCATCTGCCGTTCGGGCTTCTTCTCTGCCTGTAAAGACGTATCCTCTTCCTCCCACATAATAAATAGGGTCTATTTTTTCAACGTCTTCGCCTTTTTTTATCAAGTCTACGATCAGATCACAGGTCTTTTCTTGGTCGATCCACCAGCCGTATTTTGCGTCCGTACTTGTTGGAACTATGATATTTCCTTGAATCGTGGCTTTGAATTTCCTTTTTGTATTATATGTGTCATATTTTTTTGCCAGCTCCTCCACATACTCCATTGCCTTGTCGCTGTCCACACCGAATTCGCCTTTTTTGCCTATTTTCAGCATCTTAGCAATGTCGTCGCCCGTCAGCGTTTCGGTTGTGTAATCAAAATCAAAAGTGATTTTTTGATTGTAGGCCTGTTCAAACCTTTTGAGCGTGTCTGTTAAATCCTCCGATTTTATGGTGGGTTCGATATAACAGTCTGAATCCTCAGCCTTAATTTCAAGAACTTCCTTATCAACCTGAGCCAATATGTAATCATGCAGCTTGTCGTAATCCATGTTGTCGCCCTGAACCTCAGGTTTTATTTCAAAACCGTTTTCACCTTTGACAATTTGTGCGTTCTGATTTTTTTCTTTGCCCCAGTCAGCGGCTTTAATAGCTGCCTCAAGCTTGGTTTTGTCATAGCTGGCTTCGCTTTTCAATTCGTATTTTGTCTTGTCAAAAAGACCTTTGTACCATTTGCTGTGATTGACCTGTTTATATATCTCTTCAAGTTTTTCATTTGTGTCATACTTATAGTCAAATTCAGTCAAGGGTATTTTAACCGCTGTACCGTCTCGCTTGGTAATAACCAGCTCGGTGGCTGAAAAGCCTTGCGATAAAAGCTCCTTGGTTTCTTCAAGGGTTTTTCCGCTTACGTCAAATTCGTTGATATAAGTATTGGGAATAAATTTGTCTTCGTATTTGTTGCTGCCGTAAACAGCCCCAAAGATAACGAAAGCCGCAATCCCCACAAGTATGCATGCTGCGATTATCAACGGAACTACAAACTTTTTCTTTGGTGCTTCGGTTATACTTTTCTCTTCTACCTTTGTTTTTGTTGTCATTAATTATTGTCCTTTCTTTAAAATTTATATTTTGAATTAATTATATCATACCGAATATTATTATGCAATAGTCTACATTAAATTGACATTATTTTCACCAAAGTGTAACTTTAAGCATCCTCCTAAAAATTCAGAATAATTAATGCGTAACAGTTTGTTACGCATTAAAAACATTTATTTTACCGCTTCCATCATGGCGTCCACAATGTTTTGGAACTTCCATGATGCCGGAACGTCTCTGCTCATAAGCCCGAAATTTTCTCCGTTCCCCACAAAAGCACCGTTGTCCCACCATATGCACGGAACTCCGTATTGCTTTGCAGTGGAAAGATAATATTTTACACATTCGATTCTGTCTTGGTCATTAAATTTGTTTACCGAACCGAATTCACCGATAATAACCGGGATATCCCTTGCCAGAAACATATTATCCAGATTTAAAAACAGACTGTCTATGGATACTGCGTCAGTCTTTGGATCAAATTTGTCCGTACCCTCTGTATCCAGTGCAAAGGAATAAGGCAGATATGCGTGAACCGACACTATGATTTTATTATCATCTTCGGGGATTTCCAATGCCATAAGGCTTGAAGCGTTGGAAGACGCAGCATAACCCGTCAGCATAAGATGCCGTTTCCCGTTGTTTCCTCCCGAATTTCTTACCGTATCGTAAAAGGCTCTTACATATTCGTTTACAATCTTCTGAGAATCCGGCGTACCGCCGTTCCACTCGTTGGAAGTTCCTCTCAGACGTGGTTCATTCAGACCCTCAAAAATCAAATGCTCGTCATAGCCTTTGAATTCTTCTGCGATCTGCGACCAGAGTGCTTTTATCTGCTCTATGTCCCCGTCCTTGTTTTCGCTGTTGGGATAATACCATTCTTCGTGATGAGTGTTGAGGATAACATACATACCGTTGCTTATGCCGTAATCAACAACTTCTTTTACCCTCGCCATCCATTCAGGATCAACCTTGTAATCCTCGTCCATGTGACCGTCCCAGGTCACCGGTATTCTAAGCACATTAAAACCTGTGTCCTTTAACAGCTTTACCATATCTTCACGGGTTTTGGGATTGCCCCAGGAGGTTTCTGCGTCTAAGCCTTTTGCCCCGGTTGCGTCAAGAGTGTTTCCTAAATTCCAGCCGATTTTCATTTCGGAAACCAGTTCCTTTGCCGAAATATCACGAATTTCCATAGAGCTTTCCTCACCCTTGCTTTCGCTGACGGAGGAGCTGTCACTTTTTTCACAGCCCGTAAAACATACAGATGCCAGTACTGCCGATATCAAAACAGCTGTAACTTTTTTAATTATCATAAATACGTCCTCCTATTCGGGAATAATAATCCCCGAAAGCTGTCTGTTTATAACTGCGTTCATATAATCTTCAATACTGTTCAGAGGCTTTTCCGATAATACTCCGCTCAGACCCTCGGTGCTGAGATGATGATTATCGCTTCCGGCGGTTTCGGGCAGATCATACTGCCTTGCATACCATTTTGCACGGTCATTATATTCAGGCTTGTGATTTCCTGAATTATAAACCTCTACACCGTCAACCCATTTGGGCAAAAGTTTGATCTCATTGATATAATCCGCTTCACGAAAGGGGTGTGCATGAACAATAATTCCGCCTGCAGCGTGGACCCGGTTTATAAATTCATAAACGCTGACGTCCATAATGTTGTCGTTCTGATAAAGCCAGTCCTTGTCTATTCCGTAAGTAAGTAAATCCGCACCAAAATAGGAGTATTCCAGCCCGAACATAACATTCAGACCGATTCTGTCCCCTTCGGCTTTTGCGTTTTCATAGCCCTTGCAGAACTGTCTTACCCTGTCGTACCAGTCGTAATAATTGTGGATAGCACTGTTACCGTTGAAAAAGTGGTCGGTAATGATTATACCATCATAGCCAAGCTCTTTGTAACGCCTTGCCTGTTCCGCACCTGATGCAGTAGCACATCCGCTTGCCTCCGCTGTGTGAATATGTGTGTCGTATTTAAACATATTTATGCCTCAACGCCTCTTTTAATTACTTCAAGACACATTCTTCCGTTGTGATAAGGACATTTCCATGGTCCTGCTACTTCTCTTGTGCTTCCCGGCACGTTTTCATATGAAACTTCCCAGTGCCACTCGCCGTCAGGATTCTTGTCCACAACATTAGCCTTTATATATTCCCATACAGTGCGTGCCGATTCAAGGAAAGATTCCTCTCCGCTGTGCTGATATGCGTTGATAAATCCAACTATAGATTCAGCCTGTACCCACCATATTCTTGTTTTGTCAATTTTGTCTTTGTCACGTTCGTTGTTGACAGCTCCGTTATCCAGAGCAATTTTCTGAATGTTATGGGAAATCTTAAGATTCATCTCAGCAAATTCCTTGATAAGAGCTTCGTCGCCAAGTGCGTCGCAAGCTCTGTCCATAAGCCATGTTGCCTCGATATCGTGACCGTAGGAATGGATATCTCCGATTAGCTCCAGCTTTGTGTTAAAGAACACCTTCAAAGCCGTTCTTTCCGGATCGTAAACCTTTTCTTTCATCTGACCCAGCAAAAATCTCAGTCTTTCTCCCACTTTTTCGCTCTTGTCAGCAATATAAAGCTCTGTGTATCCTTCAATAAGATGCAGAATGGTGTTCATTGTCTTGTCCGCCTGCAATCCGTTTTCAGAAAGAGCGTCATTGGAAACAAGCTCCCATTCCTTTGAGAAAGCCTCCCTGTAACCGTATTCGTCCAGAGTGTTTGATTCAATATCCTCAAACAGCTTTTCAGCAAGCTCAAGGGCCTCCTTCTTGCCTGTAGCGTTGTAATAAGCACTAAGAGCATAAATTGCAAACGCAATATTATATGTGTGCTTCATGGTATCAGCAGGATTTCCCTTGTAGTCCAACATCCAGTAAACTCCGCCGTTTTCATAGTCAATGCAGTGATTCTTTGCGTAATCATAGGCATGGTTTGCCATTTCAAGGCACTTCTCGTCCTTTAAAACCGCATAGCAGGAGGAATAAAACCATAAAATTCTTGAATTGAGAATAACGCCTTTGTCCGCCTTCTTATCAAGAACATGATCATTTCCCACATAGCCGTAAAAGCCGCCGTTTTCCTCGTCCTTGAGATTGTTCCAGAATGGAATAATGTGTCCCGTAAGCTCGTTCTTTACTTCCTGAATAAACATAAAATCTCTCCTTATTTATTATTTTTACTCTACTATTTTCCGTGCCTCAATATAAAACCGCTTGTCCTGTGCATGACCCATGGAGAAAGTCTTTCTGGGCAAAGCTCCGTCACAGATCACCGTCGGGAACAGTTCTTCCTTTTTCATGTCCGGAAGAATAAAACCGATAGCGTCCTCGCTCATGGATAGCCTGTTTATAACATCCGTTCCGTGTATGTAATCTATTTTTCCGCCGTTTTCCTCTAAGTATCTGTCAAGGAAATTCTGTAATGAACCCACTGTCAGCTTTGAAGTGGGAGCATGAATGTACATGTCTTTGACTTTGCCGTCCTGTACGATCTGTATTTTCTGCTCCGATTTGTCCTCTGTCAGGTCAAGGGAGCATATCATTTCCGCTAAAAGCTGAGTGCGGTCAATTCTCGTGACAATTCGGTGTATCGCTTCAAATTCCAATGCAGGAGAGTGAAGATTGACAAGCTCCACCAGAGCATATCTCGCAGGATGTCTTGACATGTCTTTGTCGGGATTTTCTCTTTTCAGCTTCTCGTAATATTCCTTAGCAGTGGCAAGAGAATGATTTCCGTCGCCCATTGCATAAACAAGTGCGGATTTCTCGTTTAAACCGTACTTGCGGTTAAAACCGTCAAGGTCGGCAAGCTGATCCAATGCCGCAAAGACCTTGTCCTGCATATCCTTTGTCAAAAGATAGCCGCTTATCGCTCCGCCGTTTTTCATAAGCTTAAAGTCATACAGCTTTTCCATTTCCGCCTTTTTGTTTTCCAATGGCTCGATTACGGCTTTTTCCGCATCGTCAATGAGAATCATAATGTGGGGCAGTTCCAATAAAGCACCGTCTCTCACCTTGAGTCTGGGCGGTATTCTCTCAACCACCGTGGCTTCCGTAGCCCTTACCTGAGAATCAGAGCCTTTTCGGTAATCGTACTCCTCCAGATCTAAAGCACCGATAATGCCTGCTCTCATTTTACCGTCAGACTGAATCCTTTCAATGTATATCAAAGAATCCTTGTATTCCTTGAAACTGCCGTCTTTCAGGTATTCAGACATTGCGTCGTGGATCTTTTCGATTCTTTCCTCAACATGTGGATCCTCCAGATATACTTCGGGAAGAATCAGATTATAGGTAGATTTTTCGCCTTCAGTAATCTTTTCAACATCAGACCAGTATTCAGGCTCCGATGTGTATTGATCACA
>JBJERB010000086.1:0-22196 GCA_051882055.1 Oscillospiraceae bacterium | reverse complement strand
GGTCAGAGCTTGTTTATCTCGCAAACCAATATCGTGACATCGCCCGTCCGGGCTAGGACTATCACAACAGAAATTAACATAACACTTTCCACAGCGGGGTCAATGCTTTTTTATCTCGCAAACCAATATCGTGACATCGCCCGTCCGGCGTTAGGACCCGCAGCACTTTTTGTATTTTTTGCCGCTTCCGCATGGACAAGGCTCGTTGGGACCAATCTTTTTAACTTTTCTTGTAATGCTCTGACTGCTTCCTGCGTCCGGCTTCAATACCTGCTCTCGCTTTGGTGCAGGCTCGGCTTTCTGAACTTTTATGGTAAACAACATTCTTACTGTGTCCTCACGAATTGTGTCAACCATGGCGTCGAACATTTCAAAGCCTTCGATACGGTATTCAACAACTGGATTTTTCTGTCCGTATGAACGTAACCCGATACCTTTTTTCAGCTCGTCCATGTCGTCAATGTGTGCCATCCACTTGGTGTCAACGATTTTAAGCAGAACAACACGCTCGATCTCTCTCAAAAGCTCTTTTCCAAGCTCCTGCTCACGTTTTTCATAAATCGCCATAGCACGCTGGTGAAGCATGTCGGAAATGTCTTTCTTGGTTACTTCGTCAAGCTCCTGTGCAGTGTATTGGAAATCCGAATCCACAGTGATTATGCCTGCAAGACGGTCTTTCAGACCCTCAAGATTCCAGTTGTCATGAATGTCCTCGTCAAGAAGATACATGTTTACACAGTTGTCTATAAATTCTCCTATCATAGAAAGAATGTATTCGTGAATGTCTTCGCCATTGAGTACTTTCTGACGCTGACCGTAAATTATCTCACGCTGAGTGTTCATAACATCGTCGTAATTCAGAACGTTCTTTCTGATGTTAAAGTTTCTGCCCTCGATCTTCTTCTGTGAGGATTCAATAACGTTGGTAAGCATTTTCGATTGAATAGGCGTGTTCTCGTCAACCTTGAGTGCTTCCATCAAGGACGTTACTCTGTCGCCACCGAATATTCTCATCAGATCGTCTTCAAGAGACAGGAAGAATTGGCTTTCTCCCGGATCGCCCTGACGTCCGGAACGTCCTCTCAGCTGATTGTCAATACGTCTTGCTTCGTGACGTTCTGTACCAATGATAAATAAACCGCCTGCCGCAACAACTTCTTTTGCTTTTTCTGCTACCTCTGCGGAGTATTTTGCATAAAGCTCCTTGTAAACCTTTCTCGCTTCAAGTACGGTCTCATCGTCCGTTTCAGCAAATCCCGTAGCGTCAACGATGATTTCTTCCGGTATTTCCATTTTTGCCATCTGTGCGGTAGCAAGATATTCAGCGTTACCGCCCAGCATAATGTCAGTACCACGTCCCGCCATGTTGGTGGCAATGGTTATAGCTCCCAGCTTACCTGCCTGAGCAACAATCATTGCTTCCTTGTCGTGATATTTTGCATTCAGTACCTCGTGCTTGATACCCTTGTTTTTCAAAAGCCTTGACAGATATTCGGATTTTTCAATAGAAACGGTACCCACCAGAACAGGCTGTCCCTTTTCATGGCATTTAATGATTCTGTCAATTACCGCATCAAACTTGCCCTTTTCCGTTTTGTATACAACGTCCGGATGATCTATTCTGATAACCGGCTTGTTGGTGGGGACTTCAATAACATCCAGCTTGTAAATCTCCCTGAATTCGTCCTCTTCCGTAAGTGCCGTACCGGTCATACCCGAAAGCTTGCCGTAAAGTCTGAAATAGTTCTGATAAGTAATCGTAGCAATAGTTTTGGACTCACGCTCGATCTTTACCCCTTCTTTTGCTTCAATAGCCTGATGAAGACCGTCGTTGAAACGCCTGCCGATCATGGTACGTCCGGTAAATTCATCGACAATAAGAACCTCTCCGTCTTTTACAACATAGTCGATGTCTCTTCTCATTGTACCGTTTGCCTTGATAGCCTGATTAATGTGATGAAGCAGAGTCATGTTGTCTGCGTCCATAAGGTTCTCAACGTTGAAAGCTCTTTCCGCCTTTTTTACACCTGATTTGGTAAGAGTAGCGGTTCTCGCTTTTTCATCAATAATGTAATCGCCGTCCAGTTGGTCGTTATCCGCCTTGTCGTCCATTTCAACAACCTTAACAGGCTTCAGGGATTTCGCAAACTGGTCAGCAACCTTGTATAAATCCGTAGACTTATCTCCCGGTCCTGAAATAATAAGCGGAGTTCTCGCCTCGTCTATAAGGATTGAGTCTACCTCGTCCACAATGGCAAAGGCGTGTTCTCTCTGAACCTTGTCCTTTTTGTAGATAACCATGTTGTCACGGAGATAGTCAAATCCGAATTCGTTGTTTGTACCGTAAGTAATGTCCGCATTGTATGCCGCACGCTTTTCTTCCTTGCTCATGCCCGCAAGTACAACGCCTATGCTCTGACCTAAAAATCTGAATACCTTGCCCATTTCCTCCGACTGGAATTTTGCAAGATAATCGTTTACCGTTACAACATGTACGCCTTTTCCGTTAAGTGAATTGGCATAAGCCGCAAGACAAGCAACCAAAGTTTTACCTTCACCTGTCTTCATTTCTGCGATTCTTCCCTGATGTAATACTATAGCACCGATGATCTGTACGGGGAAAGGCTTTTTGCCCAGAACACGATAAGCGGCTTCACGGCATACCGCCAGAGCGTCGGGAAGAATATCGTCAAGAGTAGTTATCCCGTCGCCCAGTCTGTTTTTGAGAATTTCCGTCTGTCCTCTCAGCTCATGGTCGGACATAGGCTGATACTTTTCTTCAAGCTCAAGAACCTTATTCTTTATCGGCTCAATTCTTTTAAGCTCTTTCTTGGAATAGTTGCCGAAAATCTTATCCATAAGTCCCATTGTCTTTCATTCCACCTTTAATATTTTTCTCCCTGACAAGCAGGGCAGTACCTGTTTTTTCTTACAAATATACATTATATATTATACACCGCCGCCGTCTTTATGTCAATAGAAAAAAGATGTCGAAAAGCCTTGATAACAAATAAAAAAGCCGTGTCCCCGAAAGAACACGGCTCATATTCATAAATTAGTTATTAGCCTCGATATACTTAACAATATCTCCGACTGTTTTAATGTTTTCAACCTCTTCGTCAGGAATTTCAACATCAAATTCTTCTTCGATAGACATTACAAGGTCAACAACATCGAGTGAATCAGCACCCAGATCATCAATAATAGAAGCTTCGAGTGTAACATCGTTCTCGTCTGCGTCAAGCTGGTCAACGATAATATCACGAACCTTTTCAAATACCATATCAAGCAACCTCCAATTCTATTAATATTTTTACCTTGCCGGAATTGTCCGTAAGGATATACGGTATTGTGCATAGACGAAAAGTTGTTCTTTCCAAAATATGCTTAACCGTTAATCAGCAGAACTATCAGCTTTCTTGAAACTCGCCGATTATTCTAAATTTATTATAGCGTTCATTTAATAATTCGTCAAGCCCTTTTTGCAATTTTCTTTTCAAAGCTGCTAAAATATAATCCGAAATGTTTTCCGCCGTCTGTTCGGGATCGTTGTGAGCCCCTCCGGCAGCTTCCGGGATAATACCGTCGCATACCTTTAGTCCCACTAAATCCTCCGCCGTTATCTTCATTATGTCACAGGCTTCACGCTCACGGCTGGGGTCTTTCCATAGAATCGATGCAAAACCGCTGGGGGAGATAACCGAGTATATTGCGTTTTCAAGCATTGCAAGCTCGTCGCATACTCCCAGTGCCAAAGCTCCTCCGCTTCCGCCTTCTCCTAAAACTATGCTAATAATAGGAGTTTTAAGAGTCATAAATTCCATAATGTCTTTTGCAATAGCTTCGCCCTGTCCTCTTTTTTCCGCTTCCATTCCGGGATAAGCTCCCGAAGTGTCGATCAGACAAATGATCGGACGATGAAACTTTTCCGCCTGCTTTGCCAGCCTTAAAGCCTTTCGGTAACCCTCGGGATGAGGCATTCCGAAGTTGCATTTCTTGTTTTCCTCAAGATTTCTTCCCTTGACCTGAGCAATAACGGTAACGGGAAGTCCTTTGAAATAACATACTCCGCCCATGATCGCTCCGTCGTCCCCGAAATGACGGTCACCGTGCATTTCAAAAAAATCATCAAATATTAAAGGGATATAATCGTTCACAGTGGGACGGTTTTTGTGACGTATAATGTCAAGCCTCTGACTTGCTGTAAGCTCACTCATTTAATCCGCCTCCCTGCCTGTGAAGTTTTAATAGATGTGCTATGGTCCTACGCATTTTCTTTCTTTCCACGATCATGTCCACAAAGCCCGACTCCATCATAAATTCAGCCGATTGGAAATCATCAGGCAGACGCTGTTTTATCGTTCCTTCAATAACACGCCGTCCCGCAAAGCCTATAAGAACCTTTGGCTCTGCGATAATAATGTCACCTAAAGAGGCAAAGGAAGCGGTAACTCCTCCTGTGGTGGGGTCGGTCATAACCGCAATGTAGAGCTGTCCTGCCTGATTGTGTCTTGCAACAGCTCCGCTTGTCTTTGCCATCTGCATGAGAGAAACTATTCCCTCCTGCATTCTCGCTCCTCCGGAAGCTGTGAAAGCAATTACAGGCAGCTTGTTTTCCGTTGCATATTCAAAAGCACGTGTGATTTTCTCGCCTACAACACTTCCCATTGAAGCCATCATGTAATTGGAGTCCATGACAATAATAACGATCTCTTCTCCCCTGATTCTGGCTTTTCCCGTTATGACTGCGTCTTTTAGACCTGTTTTTTCTCTTAAAGCCTCCTGCTTTTTGTCATAATCGGGGAAATCAATGGGGTTTTTTGAGATCATGTCTGCGTCGAATTCCTCAAGACTGCCTTTGTCAACGGTAATGTCAAGACGTTCCCTCGCCGTAAGCCTGGAATGATAATTACAGTGAGGGCATACCTTTCCGTTTTCCTGAAATTCGTCTGAAAGAGTAACATTTGAACATCTGGGGCATTTAAAAAGCAAGCCCTTGGGAATATCGGTCTTTTTTCTGCGTTCTTCACCCGGCTGCTCGCCGTTGAACCTTGTTTTTACTACAGAGAATAAATCCTCAAGCATTTGCCTTGCCCCCTTACTTTATTTCAGTGCGGTTAAGAAAACCGTTGTCGTAATTTCCCTCAAGAAATTCTTCGGTGCGTATCAGCTTAAGCTGAAAATCAACATTGGTAGCAACTCCGTCTACAATAAATTCGGATAACGCCCAGTTCATTTTGGCGATAGCCTCTTCACGGGTTGCGGCATAAGTTATAAGCTTTCCTATCATTGAATCGTAATATGGCGGTATTTCATAGCCCTGATAAACCGCCGTGTCAATGCGGACTCCCATTCCTCCGGGTATAAATAAGGATTTTATAACTCCCGGGGAAGGTCTGAAGCCTAATGCAGGATTCTCCGCATTAATACGGCATTCAATAGCGTGTCCCCGAAGCTGAATATCCTCCTGCTTGAAGCTTAGCTTTTCTCCCGAAGCAATAAGCAACTGCTGCTTGACAAGGTCAATTCCCGTAACCTGCTCGGTAATGGGATGCTCAACCTGAATACGGGTGTTCATCTCCATGAAATAGAAGTTGCCCTTGCTGTCTACAAGAAACTCCACCGTTCCCGCATTTCTGTATCCGCATACTCTTGCGGCTTTACATGCCGCTTCCCCCATTTTTGCCCGAAGCTCGTCCGTCATAAACGAAGCCGGGGACGGGGATTCTTCAAGCACCTTTTGATTTCTCCTTTGCATTGAGCAGTCACGCTCTCCCAGAGAAACCACGTTTCCGTAATTGTCCGCAAGGATCTGAATTTCAATGTGCTTTGGATTTTCTATAAACTTTTCAATGTATATCTCGTCATTTCCGAAACAAGCAAGAGCCTCCTGCTTTGCTGCGGTCATCTGAGCTTCAAGCTCGTCGTCGGAATGTACAATTCTTATGCCTCTTCCGCCGCCGCCTGCCGAAGCCTTTACCATAACGGGATATCCTAAATCATTTGCAAGGGTGTGTGCCGCATGTATGTTAAAAATTGCACCGTCCGAACCCATTATGACAGGTACGCCAGCTTCTTTCATTGTTTCCTTTGCCTGAGCCTTGTCACCCAGCATTTCTATTGATTCCGCACGGGGTCCGATGAAAGTAATTCCGCACTTCTCACAGGTCCTGGCAAAAACGGGGTTTTCGGATAAAAACCCAAATCCGGGGTGAATTGCGTCAGCCCCCGTGATCTCACAGGCAGAGATAATTTCTCTCATGTTAAGATAGCTGTCCTTGCTCGGAGCAGGACCGATGCAAACCGCTTCGTCTGCAATTTTTGCATGAAGAGCGTTTTTGTCCGCAGTGGAATAAACCGCAACCGTATGTATTCCCAGCTCACGGCAGGCTCTTATAATACGAACGGCGATTTCCCCTCTGTTTGCAATAAGAACTTTTTTAAACATAAATTAAATCAATCCTTGAATTAGATTACTTGATTGCAAAGGTAATTTCGGCAGAAACGGCTTTCTTTCCGTTTACGGTGGCAATGCCTTTTCCTACACCGATAGGTCCCTTTACCTTTACTATTTCAACTTCCAGCCTGAGATCATCACCGGGAACGACCTGCTGACGGAACTTGCCGTTGTTTATTCCGCCGAAGAGTCCGATTTTTCCCTTGTTTTCAGGAAGCGAAAGCAGGGCAACGGCACCTGCCTGTGCAAGCATTTCAACCATAAGCACTCCCGGAGTAACGGGATAATCAGGGAAATGTCCCTTGAACCAGAAATCCTCCGCTTTGATGTGCTTTGTGGCAACCACACGCTTGCCAACCTCAAGCTCGTTTACTTCGTCAATAAGCAGAAAAGGATCTCTGTGAGGAATGATCTCTTTTATCTGCTCTTTGTTTAGTATAACCGACATTTCTATATCCCCTTATTCTATGATCATAATCGTCTGGTCAAATTCAACGGAATCACCGCTGTTTACACAGACTTCCTTAACAATTCCGTCGTAATCCGACTGGACTTCGTTCATTACCTTCATGGATTCAATAATAAATATGGTGTCGCCTTTTTTAACTCTGTCCCCAACAGAAACGAAAGGCGGATCTGAAGGGGACGGAGCAGCATAAAAGGTTCCGACTATGGGTGCTTTGACCTGCTTTCCGGATATTGCCGGAGCGACCTCCTGCTTGGGTGCTTCCGCAGACTGTACTGCCGTTCCTGCAATGGCAGGTGTAAAAGGCATACCCTGTGGCGGCGGAGGTGGAGGACATTTTTTGCCTTTGACGGTAATAACCTTGTCACCGTCTGCAATGGTAATTTCTCCGAGATTTTTGTCGTTTACAATATCTGCAAGCTGCGATATCGTTTCCATGTCAAATTGATCGTAAATTTTTTTGCTCATGCTGATTGCTCCTTAGTCAGTGTATTTCTTCAGACAAATCGTTGCGTTGTGACCGCCGAAGCCTAAAGAATTGGATAAAGCTCCCTTGATTTCAACCTCTCTGTTTCCGTCAACAGCGTAATCAAGGTCACATTCCGGGTCCGGAGTTGTGTAGTTTATAGTCTTGTGAATAAAATCATTTTTTACAGATAAAGCCGTAACTATAGCTTCAACCGCACCGGCTGCACCGAGAAGATGTCCCGTCATGGATTTTGTGGAGTTGATGATAGTCTTTCTTGCAGCTTCTTCTCCCAAAGCAATTTTTATGGCGTTTGTTTCGTATTTGTCGTTAAGTCCCGTAGAAGTGCCGTGGGCGTTGATGTAAGTTACATCTTCCGGCTTCAAGCCTGCTTCTTCGTAAGCGTGCTTCATTGCAAAAGCTGCAGCCTCTCCCGTGGGAGAAGGACTTGTCATGTGATAAGCGTCGCCGGTTGCACCGTAGCCTGCGATCTCGGCATAAATTTTAGCACCTCTTGCCTTTGCATGTTCAAGCTCTTCAAGTATAAGCATACCCGAACCTTCGCCGAGAACAAAACCCTGCCTGTTCAAATCAAAAGGAGTTGAAGCTTTGTCAAGCTCCGTTGCTTTGGAAAGTGCCTTCATGTTGTTGAATCCGCTCAAGGCAAATCTTGAAATGCAGGATTCCGAACCGCCGCATACACATGCGTCAAGATAGCCGTCCTTGATCTTTCGGAAAGCCTCGCCGATAGCATGGGTTGCAGAAGAACAAGCGGTAGTTGTGCAGTAATTGTCACCCTTGAAGCCTGTTTTCATGGAAATGGTTCCCGCAGCCATGTTTCCGATCATCATGGGAATGTAGAATACGGAAATTTTGTCCGGCTTGTTCAAAAACTTTTCATGCTCTGCAAGAGTAAGGTTAAGTCCGCCGATTCCAACACCCACAATAACTCCCACTCTGAAAGGATCAATGTCCTTGAGATCGCTTCCGCAGTCGTTTAAAGCTTCGTGTGCGGAATAAAGGGCAAACTGCGTGAATCTGTCCATTCTTCTTGCTTCTTTTTTGTCTATATATTCCGAGCTGTCAAAATCCTTGACAGCACCCACTATCTTTATAGGGAAATCCGCCACGTCAAACTGGTCAACAAAAGAAAGACCGTTTTTGTTGGCTTTTACATTTTCCCAAAATTCAGGTACGCTTTTTCCTAAAGGATTTACCGTACCCATTCCCGTAATTACTACTCTTCTCATAAAATCTCCTTTCAGTAATCATAATTTATTTGTTTGGAGGGGTGCAAGCGCGTGTGCCAAAAGCACATTCGCTTTGTCCTCGACGTCCCGTCAGAAATTATAACACTTTGCACTTTTGCAAACCGATATCGTGTGTTGCCCCGTCCGGCGTCAGGACATTAAGTGTTTTAAAATCTTTGCTTTCTTTCCATAGCGGGGTCAATGCTTTGAATTTTCACAAATTTATATCGTGGCATCGCCCGTCCGGCATCAGGACATTAAGTGTTTTAAAATCTTTGCTTTCTTTCCATAGCGGGGTCAATGCTTTGAATTTTCACAAATTTATATCGTGACATCGCCCGTCCGGCGTCAGGACCCCCGGCTGGGCTAAGCCCTACATCATTAATCCGCCTGAGATCTCGATAACCTGTCCCGTAACATAGCTTGCGTCTTTCGATGCAAGGAAAGATACGACTCCGGCAATTTCCTCAACCTCGCCGTAACGCTTCATGGCGATCTGAGCGATCATGGCATTTTTCTGTTCATCAGTGAGCTTGTCGGTCATGGGAGTTTTGATAAATCCCGGAGCTACCGCATTGCAGGTGATTCCTCTTGAACCAAGCTCCTTTGCAACAGTTTTTGTCATTCCGATAATCGCAGCTTTTGAAGCGGAGTAGTTCATCTGTCCCGGGTTTCCGTAAACTCCTGCAACAGAAGAAAGATTTATTATCCTGCCGGATTTCTGCCTCATCATAATGCTTCCTACAAATTTGCACATGTTAAATACGCTCTTCTGATTTACGGCAATAACGCTGTCAAACTGCTCCTCGCTCATTCTTGCAAGCAGTCCGTCACGGGTAATTCCCGCATTGTTTACAAGTACGTCAATGCTTCCGAAACGCTTTTTGATTTCTGAAACAGTTTCTTTTACTTCATCGTGCTTTGAAACGTCGCAGATGAATTTTTCGCATTCAACGCCCTGTTCCTTGATTTTTTCCATAATGTCATTGCCTTCAAACATTGCCTCGCTTATGTCGTTAAGAGCAATGTTGTAGCCGTCCTTTGCAAGACGAAGAGCGATCGCCGCACCGATTCCTCTTGCCGAACCTGTGATTAATGCTGTAGCCATTATTGTCATTCCTCCGTATCTTCTTTTTTTATTTCTTTCAGCTTCATGTCAAAGCTTGCCTTTTCGATAATTGCCCTTACTGCCGAAATGTCTTCAACAATTTTTCCTTGTTGATAGGGTATGGCTATTATCGGGTAACGGGCTGTCGGGGACGCCAGCCCCTACAATTCGGCTAAATCAGCCGATTGTCAAAAGCTCCTCTGCCTCCGACATCATTTCTTCGATCATGTCTTTTGCAGGCTCAACTTTTTTAACAAGCCCTGCAATAGCTCCGCAAAGGAAAGAACCCTCGTCAAGATTTCCGTCCTGAACGGCTTTTCTTAAAGAGCCTAATGTTATCTCCTCAAACTCGTCGGGAGTAATAGAACCGTTAGCTTCTCCGCTTGCTAACTTTTTGGAAAACTTCGTCTTTATGTTTCTGCATGGGTGTCCCGTGTATCTTCCCGTAACAATGCTGTCGGTGTCCTTTGCTTTTATAACAAGCTCCTTGTATGTGGGATTGATCTGACATTCCTCAGCCGCAAGGAAACGTGTTCCCAGCTGTACCCCCTCGGCACCAAGCATAAATGAAGCCGCAATTCCTCTGCCGTCAGCGATTCCTCCTGCCGCAATTACAGGAATTTCAACTGCATCCACAACCTGAGGTACAAGACACATTGTAGTGTTTTCACCAATGTGACCGCCCGATTCGGTACCCTCCGCAACAACAGCGTCAGCTCCGGCACGCTCCATTCTCTTTGCCAGAGCCACCGACGGGACAACGGGGATGACCCTGATTCCAGCTTCTTTCCATGCGGCCATGTATTTTCCCGGATTTCCCGCACCTGTGGTAACAACGGGAACACCCTCTTCGATAACTAATTTCGCAAGTTCCTCAGCATTGGGACTCATAAGCATGATGTTTACACCGAAAGGCTTGCCGTTTACAGCCGCTTTTGTCTTTCTTATCTGATCCCGCAGATAGTCGATAGGAGCAGATCCCCCTGCAATCAATCCTAAACCGCCTGCGTTTGTAACAGCCGATGCAAGTGTTGACTCAGCGATCCAAGCCATACCTCCCTGAATTATAGGATATTTGATTCCCAAAAGCTCTGTAATTCTTGTCTTTTTTGTTGTCATTTTAATTACTCCTTTTATTTATTGTCTGCCATTTGTTTCCCATGAATAATCGTAAGCTCCTATCGCATGGTTGCCGCATTTTATGGCTTCATACTCTGAAACACAAACATCAATACATTTTTCAATGAATTTTCTGCATGTTTTATCTTAAAATGCTTAGGCTCTTCATTTATCTTTACATTAAAATCAGAATACATATCCTTTATAAAAGCCTCAACCTCAAAAGAATAAATCTCGTTGATTCTTTCGAGTTTAAAATTTTCAGGCTCAAAAAAACTATATTCAAGCCCGTAATTTTTTACAGCCCAGCCGTTTATAATGCGATAATCCCTGTAAAGCTCATCAAGAAAACCAGGTGTCCCACGTAATGAAATAAGATTTATTTCATAATATAAAACCCCCCTGAAAATGCAATCCTGTATCAGATGAAAATAATACCCTAAATATAACTCATCGGACAAAGCTTCTTTCCTATAACGATTGAAAAATTTCTGACTGTCAAAATGTTTTTTTGAACCGTTGTCATATATGTCAATAAAATGCGTGTTTATATCCCTCTTGTTTGCCGATAAAACAGCGTCAGGAAGAATATGTCCAATTAGAAAACGATTTTTGTTTTTTATAGGCAAAGTTTTCTCAAGTTCATAAGCAATTGCAACATGGATAAGCCTTGAAGCCATATGCAGCCTCCTTGATTGTCATATGTCAATTTAATATTCAAAAATAACCGCTCCGTAGGTAAGTCCGCCGCCGAAACCGACTAAGCAGACCTTGTCTCCACGCTTGATTTTTCCGTCTGCCACAGCATCGCAGAACGCAATGGGAATGGAAGCGGAAGATGTGTTTCCGTAACGGTCAATGTATACCGGGAACTTGTCCATTGATACACCTAAGTTTTTTGCGGCGGTTTCGATAATTCTTACATTTGCCTGATGGGGAACGATCCAGTCCAGATCGTCAGCCGAAACTCCCAGCTTTTCGCACGCTTTTGCCGCAGCGTTGGGTAAAGCCTTGGTTGCAAATTTATATACCTCTTTTCCGTCCTGAGCAAAGAAGTGATCCCTTGTTTCAGGCATAGCCATATCAAATTCCTGTTTGTTGGTTCTGAATACGTTTTCCGATTTTAAAGCACGGGATACAAGATATTTGGCTCCGGTTCCGTCCGCACCCATGTAACCGGAATATATAGCGTCCTCTTTCTTTTCAATGACAAAAGCAGCCGCTCCGTCGCCGAAAAGAATACAGCTTGAACGGTCGGTGTAATCCACAAACTTTGAAAGCTCCTCCGAAGCTACAAGTAAAACCGTTTTTACATCATCATCTGCAAATAAATATCTTCTCGCCATGTCAACTCCGTAAACAAATCCTGCACAGGCACAGTTTACGTCCATCGCCATACTGCCGATAGCACCGATTTCACGCTGAATAAGACATGATAGAGACGGAGTGTAAAAGTCGGGAGTAACCGTGGTTGCAATAATAAGATCTATGTCGGAAGGTTCAATGCCTGCGTCCTTGATTGCGGCCTGAGCTGCCTTTGCTCCGAGAAAATATGTAGGCTCTCCGTTGGTAATGTGCCTTTGCTTGATTCCCGTACGCTGAGTGATCCATTCGTCGCTGGTATCGATTATCTTCATAAAATCCTCATTGGTAGCAACATTTTCGGGAACGTATTTTCCGACGCCCTTCACATAGATTCCTGTTGTTCTTTTAATTTCTCCCACAAAAACTTCCTCCCAAAAATAAAATTTAATAAAAACTGTATATATGGCGTTGTATAATTCTTAAAAATATGTTATAATTAAAATCAAATTTAAACACTCTTGAAATTTCGCTTAATTTTATTTATTATAAACTTTTTTTGTGGCATCTTAAATAATAAACTGTGAATAAACTATTTCATTTAATAGTTATTTAAGAAAATCAACACTAAAAATGTCGAAAGTTAAAAATTATGACAAAGTCAGGTGAAATTTCAACAATAAATATTAAAAAAATATTATTAATAACGGGTATCCACCCTTATGTTATAAATAGTAGTTTTCAACCTGTCAGAAAGGAATGGTAATAACAATGTCAAAAAATATTTTTCTGTTTTCGGGACAAGGTTCTCAGTATGTGGGAATGGCAAAGGAGCTTTGGGATAATTTTGACGGAGCGAAAAAAATCTTCGCTACCGCCGATAAGGTTCTGGGATATGATATTTCGGATATCGTGTTTAACGGACCCGAAGAAGAGCTTAATAAAACGGTCAATTCCCAGCCTGCAATAATGGCGTGTTCTCTTGCGGCTTTTGAGGCTGTCAGGGAAAAAAGCGTCAGCTTCGACGGCGTTGCAGGTCATTCCCTCGGCGAGTATGCCGCAATGGTCGCTTCGGGAATGCTGTCACTTGAAGACGGCTTCAAAGTTATAAAGGCAAGAGCCGAAGCTATGCAAAAAGCCGCAGAAGCAAATAAAGGTGCAATGTGTGCCGTGATCGGACTTTCCGCAGAGGAAATAGAAGAGATATGCGAAAAAACCGATGGCTATGTGGTTCCCGTAAACTATAATTCAACTGTTCAGACAGTGGTAGCAGGAGATGTGGACGCTGTTGATAAGGCAATAGAACTGTTTTCTGAAAAAAAAGCAAGATGTATTAAACTGAATGTGGCTTCCGCTTTCCATTCAAAACTTATGCAGCCTGCTTCTGAGGAATTTTATGAGAAAGTAAAGAATGTGGAGTTTAAACAGCCCTCTGTTGAGTTTTATAGCAATGTAATAGGTAAAAAGCTTGATGATTTTTCAGATATGCCCTCACTGTTGGCAAAACATATCGTTTCTCCCGTGAAGTTTACCTCAGAGCTTGCCGAAATGGATAAAGCAGGCTATGAAAACTATATTGAACTGGGACCCAATAAGGTGCTTACCGGTCTTGTGAAAAAAACTCTTAAAGGTAAAAATGCGGTAAACGTAGAAAATATGAAAACTCTCGAAAAGGCTCTCGCTTCTCTTGAATAACAGGAAAGTCGGTGTTATAATGAATCCGGATAAAAATAACCGTTCAATATATCTTTGCGGATTTATGGGCTGCGGAAAATCTACGGTGGGCAGGATATTGTCCGCCGGACTGAATAAGAAACTGGTGGATCTGGATACCTATATCGAAAATAAAGAACAAATGAAAATCCCTGAAATGTTTGAAAAATTCGGGGAGGAATATTTCAGAGAAAAGGAATCCCTTGCACTTAAAGAGCTTGAAGCCTCCGGAGCCGTGGTTGCAACCGGCGGAGGGGCTTTGCTTTCGGATAAAAACGGACAGATCGCTAAAAATTCAGGACTTGTGATCTTTATCGATACCCCTTTTGCATATTGCTATAATCGGATAAAAGGGGATAAAAACCGCCCTATAGCTTATAATTCCACAAAGCAACAGCTGAAAGAAAGATTTGATTACAGACGCCCCCTTTATATTAAAAATTCCCATTATTCCGTCAGCGGTCAGGGTTCTCCCCGTGCAATCGCCCAACGTATTATACAATTATATAACAAGAACCTCTGTCCCCACACTTAAACCCTGATGGACTAACGTCCGGTGGTTTGTTCAAGACGGGACGATACCCTTTGTTGAAATCTTAGAGATAAAAAATATGTGCTTGTAAATAGCTAATGCTGTAAATGCCGAAAGGATGTCAGAAATGATAATGAACACCTTGATAGCCATGACTTTTGGTCTGGTGCTTAATATGATTTTGGGAAGACCGCTGTTTTTTTCCTCGCTGGAAAATCTCATGCTGTCAGTGGCAAAAAAGTTGGAGATTAAGCTTAAAGGAAAGTATAAGGAAACTTCGGAAGCTCAGCAGATGGCAGGAGGAGTTCTGGTGTTCTTCATGCTGCTTATTTTTGCAGGAATCCCCCTTGTCCTGGTGATATTGGCTTATCTGCTGCTCCCTGTTCTGGGAATTTTGCTTGAAGCTCTTATGTTCTGGTTCAGTATTAATATAAAAAATACCCGTACCAACGCATATAGTATTATGCGGTGCGTAAGATCGGGAAATCTTGTGGGTGCCCAAAAAAGACTTTCCCGTATGACCGGACTTGATTGTTCCGATATGGATATGGATACAATTATAAAGACAACCGTTGAAAAGATATCCGACAGATGCGTCAACGGAGGTTTTTCGCCCGTATTTTATATGACCTTGTTCGGCGGTTTCGGTGCAATGTTTTATAAGACCGTCTGCGTGCTTAATCATGAAGTGGTTTTGAATAAAGAAGATTATATCGATTTCGGCAACGGCGTAAAAAAACTGTGGAATATACTGGGATACGTTCCCTCACGTATAGGTGCATGGGTACTTATGCTGGACGTGAGAATTCTGTCTTTGGATAAAAATAATGCTAAACGGATTTATAATCGGGATAAAACCCATGCCGATCCCGCTTTTCTGGGAGAGGCAAGATCTGTCATCGCAGGATCGCTGGGTATACAGCTTAATATTGACGAATACTATGACGGAACAATTATGAGAAAACGTTCTGTGGGACAAGCAGTAAAAGAATGTGAGCCTAATGATATCTATTGGGCAAATCAGCTGTTTTACGGCAGCGTTTTCGGATTTTATCTTCTGTTTGCATTGATTCGTCAGATATTGTTTTTTGTTTTCTGATGGTTATTGAAAGGTATTTTAGCATATGGGAATGATTCATGTTTATTGCGGCGACGGAAAAGGAAAAACAACCTGTGCCTTGGGACTGGCTGTAAGAGCAGCCGGAGCAGGCATGAACGTGGTAGTGGTTCAGTTTCTGAAAGGCTCTTATACTTCCGAGCTGGAATCCCTTTCTCAAATTCATAGAATCAAAGTGCTTAGAAATTCCCGTGACTATGGCTTTGTCAATAACATGACACCTGAACAGCTGAGTAAAGTCATAGATGAGCATAATAAAAATCTTGATTCGGCATTAAATCTCGTTAAACGAGGTGAATGTCAGATTCTGGTGCTTGATGAGCTGACTTATGTTTATGACATGAACCTTGTGGATAAAAATAAAATAAAAAATCTTATTGAAAATAATGAAAATGATGTGGAGATCGTTGTAACAGGGAGAAATCCCAATGAACTGTTTTTGAATAATGCAGATTATGTGACCGAAATGAAAGAAATAAAACACCCTTATGATAAAGGCTTTCCGGCAAGAAAAGGTATTGAGTATTAACTTAAAATTTGCAAAATTTGTATCAGGTTTTTAAAAACTATAGACAAATAAAAAAAAATGTGGTATAATAAATTTGATATAGAAGACTTCAGAAAGGAACCTGATAATGCTGCATGAAAAATCCTGTGGTGCCATTGTTTATCGTAAATATCATGGCAATACAGAAATATTACTCATCAAGCATGTAAACAGCGGACATTGGTCTTTTCCCAAAGGACACGTTGAAGGCGACGAAACCGAGTTGGAAACTGCAAAAAGAGAAATCATGGAGGAAACGGGCATAGATGTGATACTTGATCCTACCTTCCGTGAAATCGTTACCTATTCACCTAAAAAGGATACACAGAAAAATGTGGTGTATTTTATTGCAAAAGCTAAAAATACCGATTATGTTCCTCAGGAGGAGGAAATCGCAGATATCCGTTGGGTGGAAATCGGTAGGGCAGGACAGGTTTTGTCCTATGAAAACGACCGTAGTATAGTTAATAAAGCTAAAAAATTTATTATTTGACCGCTGATAAACAGCATGCCGAAACGTTTCGCCTCCGTGAAACGTTTTTTGTTTTTGTATACAAAATAAATTGAGGGATAAATATGAAATTAAAAGACAGTATACTTGAAATTCTTGAAGAAAACAGAGGAAAACGCCTGTCGGGTGCTCAGATAGCCGAAATGAAAGGCGTTTCCAGAGCCGCAGTGTGGAAAGCCGTGGAGGAGCTTAGAAAAAACGGGGTGGAGATCTCCGCAGTAAAGAATAAAGGCTATATGCTTGCCGATGAGGATAATAGCTTGTCCGCACAGGGAATAAAAGCTGTTCTCGGAAAAACTGAATTTGATGTCCATACCCGCCATACCGTTACTTCTACAAATACCGTTCTTAAAGAGCTTGCCCGAAAGGGAGAAAAATCCGGATATGTCCTTGTGGCACAGCACCAGACAGCAGGTAAAGGCAGATTGGGACGGAAATTTTATTCTCCCGACGATACCGGTATATATATGTCCGTGTTGCTCCGTCCGAAAATGAATATACAGGATTCTTTGTTTATAACCACTTCGGCGGCGGTGGCAGTGTCAAGAGCTATTGAAAAAGTAAGCTTGGGGAAAGTACACCCGAAAATCAAATGGGTAAACGATATTTTCGTTAATAATAAAAAAGTCTGCGGTATTCTTACCGAAGCCTCTGTGGATTTTGAAAGCGGAGGTCTTGAATACGCAGTGCTGGGGATAGGCGTTAATATTTTCCCACCCGAAGACGATTTCCCCGATGAAATAAAAGATATTGCCGCCTCCGTTTTCAGTGATAAAACAGAAAAAAATATGCGTAATCGCCTTGCTGCGGAAATCCTTAGGGAATTGGAAAGCCTTCCGGAAAATTATTCGTCCCGTGAAATCATAGACGAATACCGAAACCGTTCCATGCTGTTGGGTAAACAGGTCTTTGCTATGTCGGGAGATGAAAAAAAGCCCTGCACCGTCCTTGATATAGACGATAGAGCAAGACTTGTTGTAAGATTTGAAAACGGGGAAGAAAAAGCACTCTCCTCCGGAGAGGTAAGCATTAAATTAGATGTTAGAGGTTAGAAGTCAGAGGTTAAATGTAAGGGCGACCATTGGTCGCCCCATTTTTTTCAATAAAGGGCATCGCCCCGTAAATCATATAAACATTCCCATGATGATCGGTTCTGTCTGTTTTTCATCTTTGACCTCGCCGTCAATGACGATTTCTTTCACATCAACAGACGTAAAAGCAGAAAATTTCAGCTCGTAATCCTTGCCCTCCGATTCGCCGTAATATTTCACCGTGAAAGTAAAGGGGTTGTATACCCAGTGACCGCTCTCAAAGAATCCGTCAATGGCTTGACCGTAGTTGTCACGGGACATTTTCATGTCCGTTGTCTTGAATTCATAGGTTGAAAATTTTACTCTTAAAACCTGTGCAAAGGATATAACGGCATATATTGCAAATATTATAACCGCAATCTTTATCCATTTGATTATTCTCGATTTTCTGTCGGATCTGCCCGAACTTTTCTTGTTGCGGGAAAGGGGTTTGTTCCCTGTGTTCTTTTCTCCGACCTTTGAAGTGACAGGTCTTTTTTGTGCGTTGGATTTTGAAACGCTCTTTGAACTACCCTGTGGTCTCTGCTTTGTATCCCTGACATAATCGGATGATGCCGACGGACGAGGCTTCCCCGAAGCCGCACACCCACCGGGATTGGTTCTTCTCGGCGGAAGGATCTTTCCGCAGTTTCCGCATATTTTCATGTTGTCGCTTATTCTTGCACCGCAGGCAGGACAGTGTCTTTCCATATATCATGCTCCATTCCGGAGCTTCCCCCTTTGTTCATTTGTAAACGAAACCCTTCCACTTATGTAAAAACTATAAATTATAAATATCTTAATACCGCAACGACTTTGCCGAGGATCTTCACCTCGTCCACAATGATCGGGTCCATGGTGTCGTTTTCAGGCTGAAGCCTGAAATGACCGTTCTCCTTGTAGAATCTCTTTACCGTTGCCGATTCGTTTTCAACCATCGCTACAACTATTTCGCCGTTTTCCGCTACGGGTATCTGCTCCACAATTACAATGTCCCCGTCAAGTATAGCGGCATTGATCATTGATTCGCCCCTTACCTTTAAAGCAAAAAGCGGATTGGAATAGTGCTTTTCCGGCTGAAAGTTTAAATAATCGGTAATGTCTTCAATGGCAGTAATGGGCTGACCGGCAGTAACCGTTCCCACAAGCGGAACCTTGATTCCCGGTGTTCCCACTAACTTTATGGCACGGTTCTGCTTGCTTCCTTTTTCAAGCAGACCTTTTTCTGTCAAAGAAGAAATGTATCTGTGGGCAGTTGAGGTGGATTTGAATCCGAATTCGGCACAAATCTCCCTGACAGTAGGCGGATATCCCTCTTCAAGCCTTTGTTTAATGTATTCAAAGACCATTTTTTCGTTTTCAGATAATTTCATGTTGATCCGTTTCCTTTCCCGTCTTTTTAATTAACCTTGCCTCAGCTTCTTTGCAAGCCTTTTTGCCAGTTTGTATACGTCGCCGCAGCCCAAGGTAATAACTAAATCGCCCTCTTTTGCATTTTCCGTAATGTAATCTATGATTTCCCCGAAGTTTTTGTCTTTTTGCTCAGCAGTCTGACTGTCCGCAATGTCATGAGGTGTGTCAAACCAAACAGCACCCGGGATTTTTGAAGCAAGCTGCTCCGTGTAAATTCCGTGGATATTCTTCTCTCGGCTTCCCATAATGTCCGTAAGTATCGGAATGTCTGCAATGGATAAAGCCTTTACAAAATCCTCCATGAGAATTTCCGTTCTCGAATATGTGAATGGCTGGAATACCGCCCATACACGTTTGAAATCAAGTCCCTTTGCCGCTTTCAGAGTGCAGGCAATTTCCTGAGGATGATGAGCATAATCGTCCACGATGGTAATTCCCTTGACGCAGTCTATTTTTTCAAAACGCCTTATGGCACCCCTGAAGGTCTGTAACCCAAGCTCTATTCCGTCGTAAGAAACCCCCGAATATCTCGCCGCCGCAATAGCTGCAAGGGCGTTGAGAACATTGTGATCTCCGGGAACATGAATAGCAAATCTGCCCTGTTCTTTGCCCTTGAAATATAAAATAAAATCAGTCTGTAAACCTTTTTTCTGTGTAATTTCAGCGGAATAATCGTTGCTTCTGTCCCAGCCGAAAGTAATAATTTCTTTGTCAAGACCGCTTACTGCTTTAAGAGTGTTCTCGTCATCCCCGTTTATAATAAGTGCTTTTGTCGCCTTTGAAGCAAATTTGCGGAAGGATTTGATGATGTTGTCAAGGGTTCCGAAATAATCCAGATGATCCTCGTCAATGTTCAGAATAACCCCAACGTCCGGATATAGCTTTAAAAATGTATCTACAAATTCACAGGCTTCGCATACCATTGTTTCGCTCTTTCCCGAACGTCCCGAACCGCCTATGCTGGGTAGCTTTCCTCCGATAACACAGGAAAGATCTACTCCCTCTTCGAGAAATATCTGGGTAAGCATAGATGACGTTGTGGTTTTTCCGTGAGTTCCCGAAATGCAGATTGCATTTTCATACCAGCTTGTAACTAATCCCAGAAGTTCCGACCGCTCAATAACATAAGCTTCGCTTGCCTTGGCTGCAATAAGCTCCGGATTGTCTGCCATGATCGCTGCAGAATATACAATAAGGTCAGCCCCTTCAATGTTCTCGGCACGCTGTCCCATGTAAACGGTAATTCCCAGCTTTCTGACCGCTTCAAGAGTTTCGGTCTCGTTGTTGTCAGAACCGGAAATGTTAAAACCTTGTGAATGAAGAATCTGAACCAGCGGATACATACCCGAACCGCCGATTCCTATAAAATGGACATGATGTGCTTTTTTCAGTATATCATTAGAAATCATTGTCCCGCTCCTTATATGTTAATTTAAAACAAACATTCGTACTCTTATTTATATTATAGTACAAAACGGAAAAAAAATAAACCCCTTTTTGAATATTTTTTCGCAAAAGGGTAAGAATTAGAACATAAAGCATATTATCAACCAACGAAAGGACCGAATACCATGACCATTACCGAAATCAGAGTCAGAAAACTCATAACCGAAGGAAAACTGAAAGGAATAGTAAGTATAACTATAGACGATGTGCTTGCCATACATGATATAAAAATAGTGCAGGGTGAGGAAAGACTGTTTGCGGCAATGCCCAGCCGGCGTGACGACAGCGGAATGTTCAGAGATATCGTTCACCCCATAAACGCCGCAGTCAGAAAGGAAATGGAAGACCAGATACTCTCAGCATATAAAATGGAAGTAGACAGACAAAATATTGAATCGGAAAATTAATAATTACCGTAAACTTACCATCTCCATTGCATTTAATATTCTGATATTCTTTCTTTGTGCCATGCGAACAGTCTGACCTGTTCCGCTGGCACTTTTTTCACTGTCATAATAACAAAAACAGCAGTCTGCAAGGTCAATAATCCTTTGATTTCTCTTTTTCATGCAACCGTCATAATAGAAATCCGACGTATACTCTACACTATCAGCCGATTCCAGTATTCTGTTGTATTCCTCCCGCTGTGCAAGACTCCATTTCATAGTCTGTTCTACCGCAGGACAAGGTAGAACCAACCGTAGCCGTATATGTGGATATTTTTCATCGCGTAGTTTTAAAACCGCCTTTTCGCAAAGCATATCCCAACCCAAAGCACCTCCGGCGTAAAAATCGGTATAATCTTTTTCAATTAATATGCTTAATATTTTTTTGATAAAGAAAGTTAAAAACTTTGTTTCCTCTAATTCTCTGTGTCCTGTAAAACAGCAGGATTTCATGTGCCTCACCTGATTACTAAAATATACTTCTTATTATAATCTATTAGATAATATTTGTCAATAATATAACTTATTAGATTATTAAATTATAACATAATATAAAGTATAATTTATTGTGTAAGAGGTGATATTTTGGAACAACTTGATTTAACTGCTATTGGTTTAAGAATAAAACGACAAAGAGAAGCGTTGGGTTTTACCCAACAGGTTATTTATGAAAAAATTGACGTTTCCCAAAATCACTATAGCCGTATTGAAAACGGACGTGTAGGTATGTCTATTGAAGTGTTGTTACAAATAAGTGAAATTTTAAATGTGTCAACCGATTATATTCTGACCGGAAAATTTGAAACTGCAAGCTGTCCTGATTTTGCATTAAAATATAGTAAACTCTCTGAAAAGCAGAAAAGATATATTAACCAACAAATTGAAGATTTAAAAGAATATGATTTGAAATAATTTGAATATATTTAGGGGCGACCTTTGGTCGCCCCTTTTTTCGTTTATGTTAAAAAATCAGTTGTACCAATACCATGTAACAAATCGTGCCTCCCGCTATGGATAAAAGCATCTGTCGCTTCCAAAGATGTAATAAAACTACTACGCCAACAGCTATAAGCTCAGGAATACCGTGATTCCCCGAAAAAATACTGACATTTTTGAAGCAGTAAATTATCAGTAGCCCAAAAACCGCCGAAGGCAAAACTTTGCCTAAGTATTGTATGTATTTTGGAGTTCGCTTGCCGCCGGGAAAAATAATAAAGGGCAAAAATCTTGTCA
>JBJERB010000085.1:0-5896 GCA_051882055.1 Oscillospiraceae bacterium | reverse complement strand
TGTTTAATCATGAATCTGAACGCAGAGGCGAAACTTTCGTTACAAGAAAAATCAGTCTTGCGGCTGCAAGAATTGCACAGGGCATTCAGGATAAACTTTATCTCGGAAACCTTTCTTCCCTTCGTGACTGGGGATATGCTAAGGATTATGTTGAATGTATGTGGCTTATTCTTCAGCAGGAAAAGCCTGAAGATTTTGTTATCGCTACCGGTGAACAGCATAGCGTCCGTGAATTTTGTCAGCTTGCTTTCCATTATGCAGGAATTGAGCTTGAATTCAAGGGCGAAGGCATGGATGAGGTAGGAATCGATAAGGCAACGGGTAAGGTTGTTATCGAAGTATCTCCTGAGTTTTACCGTCCTACGGATGTTGTCAACCTTTGGGGCGATCCTACAAAAGCAAAAACTGTTCTGGGCTGGAATCCTACAAAAACAACCTTTGATCAGCTTGTAAAAATTATGGTTGAAAGCGATATGAAAAAGGCTGCTTTGGAAAAAGCAAGAGCTTAAAGGATTAGAGGTTGATATAAATGGAAAAGAATGCGAAAATATATGTTGCCGGACATAGAGGAATGGTAGGTTCGGCTATTGTACGAGCTTTGGAAAAACAGGGGTATACGAATATTATTACCCGTACTCATAAAGAATTGAATCTGATCCGACAGGACGAAGTTGAAAAATTCTTTGAAGAAGAAAAGCCTGATTATGTTTTTCTTGCAGCAGCTAAGGTCGGAGGAATAATTGCAAACAGCGAAGCTCTTGCCGATTTTATGTATGAAAATATGGTTCTTGAAATGAACGTTATTCATTCTGCATGGAAAAACGGCTGTAAAAAGCTTATGTTCCTTGGCTCAAGCTGTATTTATCCCAGAATGGCTCCTCAGCCTATGCCTGAAAGCTGTCTTTTGACCAGCGAGCTTGAAAAAACAAACGAGGCATATGCATTGGCTAAAATCAGCGGACTTAAATACTGCGAATTTCTTAACCGTCAGTATGGAACGGACTATATTTCAGTTATGCCCACCAATTTATATGGACCTAATGATAATTATCACCCTACTCACAGTCATGTGCTTCCCGCACTTATCAGACGTTTTCACGAGGCTAAGGTTTCGGGAGCTGAGAGTGTAACATGCTGGGGTGACGGAACACCACTTCGTGAGTTCCTATACGTTGACGATCTGGCTGACGCCTGCGTTTATCTGATGAATACATACAGCGGAAACGAAACCGTAAATCTGGGAACAGGCAAGGAGCTTACAATTAAGGAGCTTACAGAGCTTGTGGCTGAAGTAGTCGGATATAAGGGCGAGATCAAGTGGGATACCAGCAAACCTAACGGTACGCCCAGAAAACTGCTTGATGTCAGCAAACTGGAATCTCTTGGCTGGAAATATAAGACCGAGCTTCCCGATGGAATTAAATTGGCTTATGAAGACTTTTTAAATAATCCTATGAGAGCTGAAAGGTGATTTAATGAATATTATTCTACTGTCAGGCGGCAGCGGAAAGCGTTTATGGCCTCTTTCTAACGACATACGTTCTAAGCAATTCATTAAAATGTTCCAAAACGAAAACGGCGAGTATGAATCAATGGTACAAAGAGTTTACCGACAGATAAAATCCATTGACCATGACGCTAATATTACCGTTGCTACAAGCAAAAAACAGGTAAGTGAAATACGCAATCAGTTAGGCGACAGCGTTTCTATTTGCGTTGAACCTGCAAGACGTGATACGTTTCCTGCAATTGTACTTGCCTCGGCTTATTTGTATGATGAAAAGCATGTTGACAGGGACGAAGCAGTAATTGTTTGCCCTGTGGATCCATATGTGGAAACCGATTATTTTAATGCTTTTAAAGAACTTTACGATTTAGCAAAAAACGGATCTCAGAATCTTACGTTAATGGGCATTGTTCCTACATATCCGTCTGCAAAATACGGATATATTCTTACTAAAGATGATTCAAGGATCTCTGAAGTGTCTGACTTTGTTGAAAAGCCCACTGAAGAGGAAGCTGAGGAATACATACAAAACGGAGCTTTGTGGAACGGCGGAATATTTGCGTTTAAACTTGGATATCTGCTGGATATTGCTCATAAGTATATTGATTTTGATGGATATAAAGATATTTATGATAATTACGAGTTTTTGGAGAAGATTTCTTTTGACTATGCTGTAGTTGAAAAAGAACCGCTGATAAGTGTAATGCGTTTTGACGGTCAATGGAAAGATATCGGTTCATGGAATACCTTTGCCGAGGAAATGCACGATAATGTAATCGGTAACTCGGTGCTTGATGAAACTTGCGAAAATACTCATGTTGTAAATGAATTGAACATACCTATATTATGTATGGGTTGTAAGAATATGATAATTGCAGCCAGCAACGACGGTATACTTGTATCGGATAAATCCCAGTCCAGCTATATGAAGCCTTATGTAAATAAATTTGATCAGCAGGTTATGTATGCTGAAAAATCTTGGGGCAGTTTTACAGTTCTGGACATTCAAGATGAAAGCATGACAATACGTATCTCTCTGATGCCGGGGCATGGTCTTCATTACCATAGTCATGAGTATCGTGATGAAGTATGGACTGTTGTAAGCGGAATCGGAAGAGCGGTTATTGACGGTAATGAACGTCAGATAAAGCCGGGCGATGTTATTACAATGAATGCCGGAACAAAACATACTGTTCTTGCAGAAACGGAAATGAGCATAATTGAGGTTCAGGTAGGAACCGACATTAACGTAAACGACAAAATCAAGTATAACAGATAATGGAATTGAGGTGTGTTTGATGGATTTGCAGTTTAAAAATATGCTTGTTGCTATTAAAAACGCAATCCATAGAACAGAGATTCCTCTTGATAATCCTGATTTTGATTTGATATTTAAATATGCTGAAAAGCAGTCTGTCTTACCTATTGTGTACGAAGGCTGTTCAGTTGACAAGCGGTTCGGAGAATATGAAAGTTCTCCAAAGCTTATGAAAAAAATATATTCCGTTTTGTCTGTTCAATCCCAAAGGACAGCAGCTTTTGAGGATATTTATGTAAAGCTGCTTGAAAACGGAGTAAAGCCTTTGGTTCTGAAAGGACTTTTGTGCAGATCCCTATACGGTGAGCTTTGCGATCATAGGTCTTCCGGTGATGAAGATATATTGATTCAGGTAAAAGATTTTGATATTTCAAAAAAGATTTTGCTTGACAACGGTTATGAACTTGAAGATGAATATGTTGCTGAAAAGAATCTTGATAAGGTTCAGGAGGTTACATTTAAAAACAAATCTAAAAGGCTGACAATTGAATTGCATTTGAATTTTTTTAGTGAAAGCAATGAATTGCTGAAAACAGGCAATAGATATTTTGATAATATATTTGAAAATGCAGTGCTTTTTGAGGTTGACGGAAAAAAGTTTTATACCTTGGAATACACACAGAATTATATTTATTTGTTTTTTCATTTGTTTAAGCATTTTATCAGCTCGGGCGTCGGAATACGTTTGGTATTGGATTTGCTTATGTTTGAGAAAATATATGCTAACAACATTGACTGGGCTCAGGTTGAAAAAGCGATGAAAGATATATCCGCCTGGAGCTTATACGGAGATGTGACTTATATAGGCAATAAATACCTTGGCTTTGAATTTCAGCAAAGAAGCAAGCCTGTCCACTCGGAATTGCTTGTGGGAGATATGGAACAGGTGGGAACTTTCGGCAATCAAAGCGAATCTCAGGCAAAGAGTGCGGCATTTGCTGCATCTGCATTTAATAATAAAAAAGAAAGAACGAGTTTTTTAAATTTGTTATTTCCGTCTTTGGAAGTCATGAAATGTGGGTATCCTGAGGTTAGTGATAAAAAGTGGATGTTACCTATTGCATGGATTAAAAGAATAATTAAATATATTCCAAAATTATTAAAAAGAAGTAAAAGAAAAGAAATAATAAATGCAAGTAAAATAGCTGAAAGAAGAATAAAAATATTTGAAAAATATGGAATAATTAAAGGCGATATATAAATGGTGTTTTTTACTACTTGCAATTTGATTATTACATATTATTTGGAGCATAGTTATGAACAGCAACTGGTTTAAGATTTTTATGAAAGCCACAAAAGTTAAATACGGCAAAAATCTATTGCTTAAAGGAGTACCTGTTATTTTCAATAAATCAGGAGCCAATCTAAGCATGGGAGATAATGTTACAGTTAAAAGCTCATTCCTGAGTAATCTTGTAGGACTCTATAGCAGATCAATCATCGTTACAAGGGCATCGGGAGCAGAAATTGTAATAGGAAACAATGTTGGCATATCCGGTGCAACGATTTACGCAAGAAACAAAATAGAGATTGGCGAAAATACCTGTATAGGCGGAAATGCTAAAATTTTAGATAATGATTTTCATCCGATTGAAGTGGAAACAAGAAACAAACTTCTGAATGATCCCAATGGTGGCAATTCGGATTTGGTACCGTCAAGGCCAATAAAAATCGGTAAAAACTGTTTCATTGGCTGCAACAGCATTATTCTTAAAGGTACAGTATTGGGTGATGGCTGTGTTGTAGGAGCCGGTGCTGTTGTAAGCGGAAAATTTGAAGATAACTGTGTTATTGCCGGAAATCCCGCAAGAGTGATAAAGAAGCTTAACAATAAGGATGACTGATTGATGAAAAAGAAATTGTTAATCTATGCACATTATTATGTCCCGGATGTGGCTTCAACAGGTCAGATATTAAAAGAGCTTGCCGAGGGTATGCTTGATACTTTTGATATTACTGTGATTTGTGTTGTGCCTTCTTATGACGGGACAGTTGATGATAGATATAAGACAAAAAGATTTTACAAAGAAAACATAAACGGTGTGAATGTTTTGCGTATCCGGGTACCGGAATTCAGCAAAACGAACAAGCTGAGCAGAATAAAGAATATCTTAGGATATTTTTTCGGGGCTGTGTTTGCAACATTTAAAGTAGGAAAACAAGACTATGTTTTTTCTATTTCTCAGCCACCTATACTTGGAGGTTTATTGGGTGTATGGGGAAAATGGATAAAGCATGCAAAGTTTATATATAACATACAGGATTTCAACCCTGAGCAGACCATGGCTGTTAATTACAGTAAAAACAAGCTGCTGCTTAAATTAATGATGTGGTTTGATAAATTCAGCTGTAAGCGAAGCAATAGAGTTATTGTAGTCGGAAGGGATATGGTTGAAACTCTGAAAAACAGGTTTAAAGGCAAAAAAGTACCTGAGTATACATTTATCAACAACTGGATAGATGAAAAAGAGATATACCCGCTGCATTTCAGTAATCCTAAAGTTACGGAATTTCGCAGAAGATACGGATTGGAAAACAAATTTGTTTTCATGTACAGTGGAAATATCGGATTATATTATGATTTAGAAAACATATTAAAAGTTATAGAAAAATTCCCTGCAGGAACAAAAAATGCCGAAGGCAGGGACGTAGTATTTGCATTTGTCGGTGCAGGATCAATACTGGACAATCTGATAGAATATAAAGAAACGAATCATATGGAAAACGTTGTATTTATACCATATCAGGATAAAGCGGATCTTATATACAGCTTAAATGCGGCAGATGTACACTGGTGTGTTAATTCCAGAGGTATAAAAGGCGTCAGCGTTCCATCAAAGCTTTATGGTGAATTGGCTACCGCGAAACCGGTTATCGGAGTACTTGAAAAAGGTTCCGAGGCAAGGCTTATTATTGAAGAAACAAAGTGTGGTTATGTATGTGAACCCGGGGAATATGAGCATATAGAACGTCACATACGTTCATTTATTGAAGCTTCTGATGACGAGTTGGCAAATATGGGAAATAATGGACGTATTTATCTTGAAGAAAAACTGACAATGGAAGTCAGT
>JBJERB010000084.1:0-5961 GCA_051882055.1 Oscillospiraceae bacterium | reverse complement strand
CCGGCTTTAAAATCCTCCTGAGAATTATTACTGTAGATACCACGTTTTTGTGCAAGCTGTTTTTGAAGATTTATGCTGTGAGATGTACCTATGTCATTTTCCTGGTTTGATAAAGACATACTAAGACCGGGATCTTCTCTTTTTTCTATATTATCTTTCGGAAGCTCTTTTATAAAACGAGATACTCTGTTTCTGTCCGTTCTTCCGTAAAGCATACGTTCTGCCGCATGAGTAAGATATAACTTCTTTTTAGCACGGGTTATTGCAACATAAGCAAGTCGGCGTTCTTCTTCAATATCAGCGTCGGATTCAAGGCTTCTTGATGATGGGAAAATATTTTCTTCCATTCCGACAACAAATACTGTGGGAAATTCAAGTCCCTTTGCCGAATGGATCGTCATCATTGCTACATAATCGCTGTCCTCGTCAAAATTATCAATGTCAGTATAAAGTGAAATTTCCTCCAGAAAACCGGACAGCGTAGGATCTTCTGCATTTTCTTGATAATTGACCATTGTTGATTTCAACTCGTCTATATTTTCAAGACGCATCAGACCTTCTTCACCCTGTGAACGAAGGTATTGACCGTATCCGCTTTTTTCAAGGACTGAGTCCAAAAGCTCTTCAAGAGATAAAATATCCGACATATCGGATAACTCAATAAACATTTCCGCAAGGCTTTTTAACTGCTTTGATTTCTTTGATAGCGGAACGAGTTCGTCCGATTTATACATTATATCAATGGGAGTTTCACCTAAATCAGAGGTTATTTGCTCCAGAGTTGTAACAGTTGCCTCACCTATTCCCCTCTTAGGTTCGTTGATTATTCTTCTGAGTCGCAGAAAATCAGCATGATTATTTATGACAGAAAGATAAGCTAAAACGTCTTTGATTTCCTTTCTGTCATAGAATTTAAGTCCGCCGAAAATTCTGTATGGGATTCCGCTGCGTATAAATGCCTGTTCCAATGAGTTGGACTGTGCATTCATTCGATACAAAACTGCATGACCTTTGAAAGTATCGCCGTTTTGCACGTCTTCAATAATTGTTTCTGCAATAAACTTTGCTTCGCTTCTTTCAGTTGAACTTTTATATACTGTAACTTTATCTCCGTCACCCATATCAGTCCAAAGATTTTTTCCTTTTCTTCCGCTGTTGTATTTTATAATTTCGTTTGCACATGTAAGAATGTTCTGAGTGGAACGATAATTCTGCTCCAGTCTGATTACATCAGTTTCAGGGTTACAGTCAAATTGTTCTTCAAAAGATAGAATGTTTTCTATAGTTGCTCCTCTGAATTTATAAATGCTTTGATCATCATCACCCACAACGCACAGATTTCTATATTTCTGTGATAACAAAGATATAAGCCTGAACTGAACCTTATTTGTGTCTTGATATTCATCTACAAGTATGTATTTATACAGATTCTGATAATGCTCAAGGACAACCGGATTTTCTTCAAACAACTTGACTGTATGACACAAAATATCATCAAAATCCATTGCATTTGCAGATTTTAAAGCCTGCTGATAATGCTTGTATACCTTAGCTATCTGTAAAGTTCTATAGTCACCGTCAGCGTCTGACAAATATTCTTCAGGTGAAATCATTTTATCTTTTTGTCTGGATATTTCCGACTGAATCATTCGGGGCGGAAACATTTTTTCCGAAATATCCAAAGAATTTAAAACTGATTTAATTACCCTTTGGGAATCGTCGGAATCATATATGGTAAAAGATGAAGTAAATCCGATTCTTTCACATTCTCTTCTGAGGATTCTGACGCATACCGAATGAAATGTTGCCGCAGTTATTCCGCTTCCGCTTTCACCCAACATTTCCGATATACGCTCTTTAAGTTCATTGGCAGCTTTGTTTGTAAAAGTAATAGCAAGTATACTCCAGGGCTTAACACAGTTGTATGAAACTATATCCGCCAGTTTTGAAACATCATCTGTTTTTCCGTCAGCATATTCTTTTAAAAATTCAATCTCTTCATCAGAATGTATGCCATATCCATCAGGATTATTGTATGCATCTCCGAAAAAAATCATATTAGCAATTCTGTTAATAAGTACAGTAGTCTTTCCGCTTCCTGCACCTGCAAGAATTAAAAGTGGTCCGTTTATTTTAAACACTGCTTTAAGCTGCTGTTCATTCATTTTATTAAAAAATCTTTCCAACGCTTTGTTTTTCAGAATATGATATTGATTATCCATTTATGTATTCCTCTCTTTATTTATAATCTTAATTTATCTTCAAGTTTTTACAGATAATATAATGATCTGCTCCGCCTGAGCTAAGGCTATTATAACATAAATATATTTTTTTGAAAAGAGGAAACCGATATAATTTTGAATAGAGCTTCCTGTTTAAACCAATAATAAGCCTGTAAATTACTTTACATACTGATTTTCAGAAAGGATGATACTATGCAGGCAGTTATATTATGCGGAGGCAAAGAAGATAATCTTATGCCAATGACAGAGAGAACCCCTCTGTGTTTATTAAGATTAACAGGAAAACCAATTATCAAGTATGTTTTGGATAGTCTTAAACGTTTCGGATTCCACGAAACAACTCTTGCGGTAGGATATTTAGGAAATATGGTTAAATCGGAAATTGGTGACAATTATAATGGCTTGACAATTAATTATACCAAAATATGCAGAGACGGAACAGCAAATGCTATTTTAAATGGGTATAGAAACGATGACATGCTGGTAATTGAAGCAAACAGCATATTTGATTTTAATTTAGAAGAAATTGTTGATTATTATATCTTGAATAAACCGCAGTGTTTACTGGTTACCAAAAAAACTAAAGACTTTTCTAATTATATTTGTTTTTCTTCTGATGATAACGATAAAGTATTATCAATAAAAGAAAATCCGGCTTTTGATGATATATGTGCTAATAATGTATATACGGGAATATATATTTTATCAAAAGATATCATAGAAAAATATGATTTTCAAAATAATGAAAGTTTTTTGCATGGTGTGCTTCCGGAAATCATATCAGAAAAAAGAGACAATGTGATATTATACGATGAAAAAGGATATTGGAATAAAATAACTGACTCTGTTACCTTTCTTAAGTGTCAACACGATATACTTGACGGCAGTTCCGGCATAAATATTGGTTCTAAAAACCAAAAAAATAATGTTTATTCTGATACAGACAATAATTTTAACGGTGTGTCAATAATACCTCCGGTATATATCGGAAAAAATGTTACACTTAAAGAAGGTTCTGTTATAGGTCCTTTTTCTGTAATCGACGACAATACCGTAATTGCCAACAGAGTGAAAACCGACTTCTGCTATATTGGTCAGAATTCAGTAATTAAACCACGTACTGAAATCACAACTGCTGTGATATGCAGCAATGTTATTGTAAACAGCTCTTCATACTGCGGTGATTATGCAGTTATAGGAGAAAGTTCTACAATCGGCGAAAATGTAAGAGTAGAAAACGGAGCAAAAATTTGGGGCAAAAGAGAAATAAGAAACAACGCTATAATAAAAAATGATATAAAACACGGTATAGGCATTCAATTTTTAATTGATGACGAAAGTGAGTGCAGCTTCGGTCATGGTAAAAATCTTCCTATAGATATGTCTCGTCTTGGAATGGCAATAGGTACAGCGTTAAATAAAACTGATGCTGTAATAGTAGGATATTCAGATTCAAACTCCGCAAAATCGTTGTCAGATTGTCTGATTTCAGGAATCCTTTCAACCGGTGTGAAAGTATATTCCCTTTCTGAATGTACACGTGAGCAACTTATGTTTTCAATCGGTAAGCTTTCCGGAAAAATAGGATGCTATATTTCAGCTGATTATTCTGTTAAAGTTAAATTGATGGATGTTGGCGGACTTAATATTGACCGATATCTTGAGAGTAAAATCGAAAAATCATATAATAATGATTCATTCAGAAGTACAGAATACTGTGATTACGGTATCAGCTATGAATTTACCGGAGCAAAACAGCTTTATAACGATTATTTAAACAGCATAATGCAGGCAAAATTCAACGGTGTTAACGCAGAAATAAAATGTTCTTCCATACTGACTGCAAAACTTGCAGATTCAATTATTCGTCCACGTAATGACATAAACGGAGAACGTATAGTTTTTCATATCTCTGCGGACGGTTCTTCTTGCTCGGTATATACCGAAGAAACAGGGTATGTCTCTTATGACAGACTTATTTTGCTTGCTTTAAAAATATGTATTGATAAAAAAATACCTGTTTCAATACCATATTATTTTCCTTCTGAAGCTGAAAAATTGGCGGATTCATATAACGGAAAAATTTACAGATATTTCTGCGGTACAGATGATGACACTGATATTGAAGCCAACAGCATAGCCAAAAGACCTGATAATCTCTTTGTCAGAGACGGATTAATGCTGACTTGCATTATATGCCGATATCTTTCCGATAATAATTTATCTTTAGCAGAAGCTTTAAAATGTATTCCCGTATTTACATCTGTACAGAGATATGTAAATTCTTCAGCTAATCCTACAGATTTGATGAAAATTTTCCATTCCCCAAAATCCAAACGTAGATTGAATAGAATTTATTCCGACAAAGGCACAAATGCTATGATAAAGCCCTTAAAAAACGGGATGGGAATTATGATTTATGCAGAAAGTTATAAGGCTGAGCAGGCTGCTGCAGTATGCGATGAAATACAGGAAAAGTTAAAAAAGTTTGAAAATAATATTTCTGTATAGATTATCCTTAATCAAATTAGTCTTGACATTCGGTTAAATAGAGTGTAAAATATAACTTAGATATTTTTGTTCGGATTGATTACTTTTACAGTAATCTTTATATAGGGATATTCGTTTGAGTTTTTGTCTTTGTTGAAGCCTAATGATTAAGGCTTTAAATATCCTTGATAATTATGAAACGGAAAAATCAAATATTATTAAGAGCTATTTGCTCTAAAGGAAGGAGTTATTTCAACAGCCTGCCTTTTGTTTGTGTTGCCATAAAACATGAAAGGCTGTTGGACATGTATTTTCATGAATAATAAAAATAATAACAATTCACGCAGTTTAAACAGACGAGCATTAAAGAAAAACAGTAATTCTACAGGAACTTTAACACTTGAGCGTTCATCAAAAGAATTAAAAGAATCAAGAACAAAGGCTAAACTTTCCGGGAATATTGATATTCCTAACTCGTCTTTAAAATCAAATAATTCTAAAAGCAGCTATTTAAAATCAATTAAAAACAAAAAAAGCAACGAACCACAGAGAAAAACTCCTGTAAAAATCATTCCCTTGGGTGGATTGAATGAAATAGGAAAGAATTTTACTTGCATTGAATGCTCCAACGATATGTTCGTTATCGATTGCGGACTTGCATTTCCTGACAGTGAAATGTTAGGCGTTGATATAGTTATTCCCGATTTCACATATGTGGAGCAGAATGCAAATAAACTCAGAGGAGTTGTTATAACACACGGACACGAGGACCATATAGGCGGTTTACCATACTTTTTAAAGAAATTTAACGTTCCTGTTTACGGAACAAGGTTGACCTTAGGTCTTCTGGAAGGAAAGCTAAAAGAACATGGACTTTCAGGAAGTGTCAAGCTAAATGTCGTGACACCTCGTCAGACTGTCAAGCTTGGCTGCATGGCAGTAGAATTCATAAGAGTTAATCATTCAATTCCAGACGCCGTGGGACTTGCAATTCACACTCCTGCCGGAGTTATCATTCATACGGGAGATTTCAAGGTAGATTATACACCTATAGAAGGCGGAATTATTGACCTTGCAAGATTTGCCGAACTTGGTAATAAAGGCGTTCTCGCATTAATGTCGGATTCCACCAACTCCGAGCGTCCTGGATATACAATGAGCGAACGCAAAGTCGGAGAAAGCTTTGAAAAGCTGTTTATGCAAGCTGAGGGAAAACGAATAATCATTG
>JBJERB010000083.1:16904-34508 GCA_051882055.1 Oscillospiraceae bacterium | reverse complement strand
GTCTTGTATTTCCCCTGAATATGTGTTATAATTGTAACAGACAATACATATTCAGGGGTGATTTTTGTGAATGAAATTTTACAGGGATTTCTTGAAGAAGAGATAGTCGGTGCCGTTTATGAAGATCTGTGGAATTTTATAAATTCCGATTCTATTGTCAGAGGGACGTTTGAATGCTCACGTCATGCAGTAATGAAGCTATCTGCGTCAACGTTTATCATATACAGGCAATTTATTGTAAACGACAATCTTAAATGTCAAGACGCAGTTCTTGTAGGCAAAAATTATTTTCTCAAAAAAATCAACAGCATGGCTTACAAACGCCGGCTTCCCAACATTCAGAATATTTTAGATTAATTCAGAGGTAAATTCTATGTCAGTACCTTTAGCGGAACGAATCAGACCAAAAAGCCTTGACGACGTTGTTGGACAACGTCATCTTCTCGGAGAGGGCAAACCGCTGAGACGTATTATCGAAAGCGGAAAAATACCAAACATGATCTTCTACGGTCCTTCGGGGGGCGGAAAAACTACCGTTGCAAGAATTATCGCCGAAAATGCAAACATGACCATGTACAAGCTCAACGGCACTTCTGCATCAATTTCGGATATTAAAAACATTGTTGCAGAAACCGAAACTTTCAGCGGTATAAACGGCATACTGCTTTATCTTGACGAAATTCAATATCTGAACAAAAAGCAGCAACAATCTCTCCTTGAATACATTGAAAACGGAAAAATCACGCTGATTTCCTCCACAACGGAAAACCCCTATTTTTATGTCTATAACGCTGTCATAAGCCGTTCAACTGTATTTGAGTTCAAGCCCCTGTCGGCAGATGAGGTTCTGCCTGCAGTAAAACGGGCTTTTCAGATTATGGCACAGGAACTCAGAATGAGGCTGCGATTAGAAAGCGGAGTAGCTGAGCATATTGCCGGTGGCTGTGGAGGAGATGTAAGGAAATCTCTTAACACAGTAGAGCTTTGCATTTTATCCGCTGACAGTGACGGAGACATTCTTACCGTTACCCTTGAAAATGCGAAACAGCTCACACAGCGTAGCAACATGAAATACGACCGTGACGGAGATCAGCATTATGATATTTTATCGGCTTTACAAAAATCCATAAGAGGCTCGGACGAAAATGCCGCCATACATTATGCGGCAAGGCTTATCGAGGCAGGAGATATTATATCACTCTCACGGCGTTTATTGGTTATAGCTTCGGAAGACATAGGTCTGGCTTATCCTCAGGCAGTCAGCATTGTTAAAGCCTGTGTGGACAGTGCCATGCAGCTGGGACTTCCCGAAGCCAGAATCCCTTTGGCTCAGGCGGTCATACTCCTTGCCACAGCACCCAAATCAAACAGTGCATATCTTGCTATGGACAAAGCGTTGGCGGACATCCGCAGCGGATTGGCTCTTGACTTCCCAAGATGTCTTCAAAACAAGCATTTTGACGGCGAAGACGCAGAAACAAAAGGACAAAACTACTTATACCCACACGACTACCCTAACCACTGGGTGGAACAGCAATACATGCCTGATTCCCTTAAGGGAAAGAAATACTATGAATACGGAGAGAACAAAAACGAACAGGCGGCCAAAAAGTACTGGGAAAATATCAAGAAATAAAAAGGGGGCTGGTGCACAGTCCCTTTTTCAATATCCTGATGAATATTTTGATTTTACTTAATTATTTCTTAATTAAACCTTAAAGTACTTTTTTTATTCTCTGTTTTATGCTATAACTTAAACAAGTCATTATCTGAACCATATCAAAGGAAGTGACGCTTGATGAAAAGGGCAAGAACTAAAAGCACAAAAATTGCATTTTTTATTTTTTTGCTGTTAATTATAGCAACAGTTGTATGGATCTTATACTATTATAACATTATACCTGCAAAGGTACATAAAGGCGAGGAATTTAATATACAACAGGTCAAAAGCAGTGTGGATTATAACCAAAACGGTGTTGACGACTATACTGATATAATGCTTGGAGCAAGAAAAGATGCTGAAAATCATCCCACATACGACAGCAGATACTGGAACACGGGATACCCTCCCGACGATATTGGCGTATGCACTGATGTTATATGGAGAGCTTTTAAAAATGCAGGATATGATCTTCGTAAAATGATCGACCGTGACATTGCCAGACGTCCCGAAGCATATCCCAACATCAGCACACCTGACAGCAATATTGATTTCAGAAGAGTTACCAATTTAAACGTGTTTTTTAAAACATATTGTGAAAGTCTGACCACAGACACAAAGGACATTGAAAACTGGCAACCGGGTGACATAGTTATTTTCAGGGACAACAAGCACATTGGAATAGTGTCTGACAAACGAAACTCCGACGGTATTACTTACATAATACACAACGCAAGTCAGCCCGAACGTGAAGAGGATTATCTCAAAAGGGATAAAGTTACAGCACATTACAGATTTGACGCATCAAAAATCAACGCCGGTGTTTTAGAAAAATGGGAAGATAATTAAACCGAAAGAGGACAAGCAATATGCCTGTCCTCTTTCATTATATATTGGTGTTTTGAGAGATTAGTATCTTATTATCCTCCGCAAAGTTCCTTGTACAATCCAATATAAAGCTGTGCCGAGCGTTTCCAGCTGAAGTCCTGCTTGAATGCATTGTTTACAAGTTTGCCCCATTTCATGCGGTCATCGTAATATACTCTTGCTCTTGTGCAAGCGTCAAGCATATCGTGGGCATTGTATGACTTGAATGTAAAACCATTTCCCGTGGGGTCGCCTGCGTCCTTGATACTGTCACGCAGTCCGCCTGTTTCACGAACGATAGGAATAGTGCCGTATCTTAACGCTATCATCTGTGCAAGTCCGCAAGGCTCACTCTGAGACGGCATGAGGAACATATCCGCACCTGCGTATATTCTTCTTGAAAGATCCGGAACAAACCCGATAGTAACACCCACTCTATCCGGATAACGATAGTGCATCTCACGGAAGAAATCTTCGTAAATCTTTTCGCCCGAACCAAGTATAGTAAATTTATATCCCAGTCTGATTATGTCCTCGAAAACATATTTTATCAGATCAAGTCCTTTATGGGATACAAATCGGGTTACTATTCCGATTACCGGCTCTTTGCCCGGTGCGAGCCCAAACTCCTGAAGGAGTCTGACTTTACATACCCTTTTGCCTGATTTATCCTCAAGACTGTAATTTTTAGGAATTACCGGATCGGTAGCAGGATTATAAATATTCTGGTCGATTCCGTTGAGGAAACCGCATAGTTTATATTGCTTATTTACCAATGCTCTGTCAAGGCCGTGAGAATACCACGGGTCAAGAATTTCCCATGCATAGCTGGGAGAAACGGTTGTAACCTTATCCGCTACCTCAATAGCAGCTTTCATGAAGTTTACATCTCCGTCATATGAAAGCAAATCGGTGTAATAGAGGGGTATACCCATAAGATCGTTTATCAGTTCCAGTCCATATTGTCCCTGATACTGAATATTATGTATAGTAAATACCGTTTTAATATCCTCATAACCCGACTGGTATCTATAAAATATATCATAGTAAACAGGTACCAATGCAGTCTGCCAATCGTTAGCATTAATGACCTGGGGTTTGAAATCTATATATTTTATAAGCTCCAAAACTGCACGGGAGAAGAAGATATATCTTTCAGCGTCATCATAAAATCCATACAAACCGTTTCTTGCAAAGTAATATTCGTTATCCAAAAGATAATATGTAACTCCGTTTGCAACGCCTGTGAATACCCCGCAATACTGGTTTCTCCATGCAACAGGTACGGTAAAGTTTGTAACATAAGTTAATTGATCTTTCAATTCCTGTTTTATTGAGCTGTAGTACGGAATTACGACTCTGCAATCGTTACCCTCAGCATTAATTGCAGCAGGCAAAGAGCCGGCAACATCTGCAAGTCCGCCCGACGCAATATAAGGAAGTGCTTCACTGGCAGTATATAAAATATTCAAAAAATTACCCTCTTTCTTATTAGATTATGCTGTTTAGGGGAGCGTTTTCGCTCCCCCTGTTTTATTTTAAACCGAAGCTCCTTTGCCAACATACATAGGATAAGTAGGAGCACTTGTGAGGATATGATTGTCTGAAATTTTAACGTCCTTGTCGGTAATCAGATAGTTTACCTCTGCATTGTCACCAACCTCGGTTCCCTGCATAAGAATACTGTTCTTGACTTTAGCACCTTTGCCAACCTTAACGCCTCTAAACAAGATCGAATTTTCAACCTCGCCCTCGATAATACAGCCGTCGGCAACGAGTGAATTATTTACACTGCAATTAAGATCGTATTTTGCAGGAGCATTATCGCTGACTTTAGTATAAATAGGTCTCTTCGGCAGATACAAGCTATGTGAATTCTCAGCGTTCAAAAGCTCCATATTCGCTTTAAAATAGCTCTGAAGATTAGTAATTTTACTAAAGTAATTTGAGTACTCAAAAGTCTTAATTTTAAGTTCTCCGCATTTTTCCTGAAGAATATTTCTCTCAAAGCTTACATTTCCTCTTGCCATAGCGTCCTGAATCATATCTATAAGGAAATCCTTCTTCATAACAAAGATATTAAGACTTGTAGTACAAGTTCCGCTCAAATCAGGCTGAATCAGAACAGATTTTACATATCCGTCCTCTCCCACATTGAAAACTGTAGATTTTTTTATGTCTTCCGCATAATAAGCTCCTGTATGAGCCACTACGGTTATATCTGCACCGCTTTCAACATGCTGTTTCACAATAGGCTTGAAATCCATATTGGTTATAATATCGCAGTCGGAAATAACGATATATTCAGCAAGAGAATGTTTTATAAATCCCATTGCTCCGTAAAGAGCTTCAATTCTTCCTCTATAGAGCTTGCTGTCCACATTTCCGAAAGGTGGAATAATATACAATCCGCCTTTTTTCCTTGACAGATCCCATTCTCTTCCGGAGCCCAAGTGATCAAGCAGCGACTGATAATTTGATTTTGTAACAACTCCGACTTCGGAGATACCGCTGTTCACCATATTTGAAAGCGGGAAATCTATAAGACGGTATCTACCGCCGAAAAGGACCGAACCCATGGTTCTTTTTTCAGTCAGATCTCCCAGAGTTCCATCATGCATATTAGCAAAGATAAGTCCCAAAACATTACCCATATTTACATCCATGTCAAACCCTTCCTTTCTTATATATCTTTTGAGATAATTGCCTTAGGTTCAACAACACAACCGGGTGCAACATTCAAGTTGTGTCCAACTACCGCAACGCCCCATGAATCTTTATCTTCAATAGTTTCGGGACGAGCGCCGATCTGGGCGTTTTCACCGATAACCGAGTTTTCTCCTACGATTGCATATTCAACCTTTGCACCCTCCTTGACTACACATCCGGGCATAAGAATTGAATCGTAAATCACAGCTCCCTCTTCCACGGTGACTCCATCGGAAATCATGGAAAACTCAACTGAGCCGTCAATATAGCAGCCTTCTGTTACCATTGAATTCTGTATTGTTGCATTTTTTCCGATGCTTTGAGGAGGCATTACCGGGTTTCTCGAATAGATTTTCCATGCAGGATCATAAAGATCAATAGGAATATTAGGATTAATCAAATCCATATTTGCTTCCCACAGCGAATCAATAGTTCCTACATCTTTCCAATATCCGTCAAACCGATAAGCAACCAGCTTTTCGCCTGCTTCTCTCATATCGGGAATAATGTTTTTACCGAAATCCTTTGTTGCTTTAGGATCATTCTCATTTGCAATAAGATAAGATTTTAATTTTGACCATGTGAAAATATAAATACCCATGGAAGCCAATGTTGAACGTGGATTCTTTGGCTTTTCCTCAAAATCTATAATATTATCATCGTCATCGGTAATCATGATACCGAAACGTGAAGCCTCTTCCTTAGGAACGTCAAGAACAGCGATAGTTGCGTCTGCTTCTTTTTCCTTATGGAAGTTCAGCATCTTATTATAATCCATCTTATAAATATGGTCGCCGGAAAGCACAACCACATATTCCGGGTCATATCTCTCTATAAAAGGAATATTCTGATAAATTGCATTTGCCGTTCCGGAATACCAATCCGCTCCGGAAGCCTTCTGATAAGGCGGAAGCACATGAACTCCTCCGTGAATCCTATCAAGGTCCCAAGGCTGACCGTTTCCTATGTATTCATTCAGGACCAACGGCTGATACTGGGTAAGTACTCCCACCGTATCGATACCCGAATTAATACAGTTCGACAACGGAAAATCAATAATACGATATTTGCCGCCAAACGGCACGGCAGGCTTAGCCACATCCTGAGTCAGAGCATAAAGACGGGAACCCTGTCCTCCGGCGAGAAGCATAGCCACACATTCTTTTTTGTAGAACATAAAATTCACCCACCAATATAAAATTTTCTATTTAACAGCTTTTTTCTTAGCCGTAGATTTACTTGCTTTTTCAACCGCAGTTTTGCTTGTCTTTTTTGCGGCAGTTTTCTTAGTTGCTGTCTTTGCTGCCGTCTTTGACGTGCTTTTGGTCTTTGATTTTACGGTTTTGGATTTCTCTGTTTTCTTCTCCGTTTTCTTTCTTGCCGGCGATTTTTTAACAGTAAAATACATAACCGAAAACGCAGGGATATCAATACAGATTGAATTATCAAATCCATGCATAGGAACAGCTTTTGATCCGACTGTTCCGTTTGTTATCGGACTTCCGTCCGGCGAAGTAGTATTGAACACCTCTGTATATGTTCCCTTATACGGTACTCCGAAGCAATAGGAAGTACGTCCTACCGGGACGAAATTACATACAACGATAATTTCGTTTCCTTTTCTGTCAAATCTGCGGAACACTATAATACTTTGCCTATAATCGTCGTTGGAAATCCAGTTAAAGCCCTCCCATGAGAAGTCGTTTTCCCAGAACTGCGGATGATCAAGGTAGAAATGATTCAGATTCTTTGTGAACTTCTGGAAGTTTCTATGATTCTCATATTCTTCGATCATAAACCATTCCAATGGATTTTCAAAATCCCACTCCCTGAACTGAGCAAATTCCGAACCCATAAACATCAGCTTTTTACCCGGATGAGCCATCATATATGCAAAGAACATTTTCGCCTGTGCAAATTTCTGATCGATATCTCCTCCGAACATTTTATTTACAAGGGAACCCTTTCCGTGAACAACCTCATCATGAGAAATGGGAAGAATAAAGTTCTCGGAAAAAGCATAGAAGAACGAGAAAGTAAGCATATCGTGGTGGAATGCCCTATGAATAGGATCCATAGACATATACTTGAGCATATCGTTCATCCAGCCCATATTCCACTTGAAATTAAAGCCAAGACCGCCGTCAGAAGTAGGTTTTGTAACCATTGGCCAAGCCGTAGATTCCTCAGCAATCATCAGCGTCTTAGGATTTCTTGCAAAAACAGCTTCATTAAGCTGTCTCAAAAAGTCTATGGCTTCAAGGTTTTCATGTCCGCCGTAAACATTCGGTATCCATTCTCCGTCACGTCTGTCATAATCAAGATAAAGCATTGAAGCCACAGCGTCCACTCTCAGACCGTCAACATGGAATTTTTCGATCCAATAAAGTGCGTTTGAAATCAAAAATGATTTTACTTCAGGTTTTGCATAATCAAACACTCTTGTTCCCCAAGTCAGATGCTCACCCTTTTTAGGATTTGCATATTCATAAGAAGGACCGCCGTCAAATTCATACAGTCCTGCTCCGTCTTTTGGAAAATGTGCAGGCACCCAGTCAAGAATAACTGCAATATCGGCATTGTGGAACAAATCTATCATCTTCATAAAATCATAAGGAGTGCCGAATCTTGATGTAGGAGCGTAATATCCTATACCCTGATATCCCCAAGACCCTTCATAAGGGTATTCTGCAAGAGGCATAAATTCTATATGAGTATAGCCCATATCCTTTAAATAAGGAATAATGTTTTGGGCAAAATCCACATAACTGAAATATCCGCCGTTTCCGCAATCCTTCCACGAATTTATATGTACCTCATATATATTCATAGGGCTGTCATAAATATTTTTGCTTTCTTTATCTTTCAGCCATTTGGAATCAGACCACTCATAATTATCTATTGAAAAGATTTTCGAGCCTGTTCCCGGAGCATTTTCCATATGAGTTCCGTAAGGATCGGCTTTCATATGCATCTTATCATCGCAGCCATGAACTGCATATTTATAAGTATCATAGGTTTTCAGTCCCGGAATAAAAGCCTCCCAGACTTCCGTATCAGCAATCATTTCCATTGGGTTTGCTTTAGCGTCCCAGTTATTAAAATCTCCCACAACAGAAACAGCCTTTGCATTTTTTGCCCACACCCTAAAGTAATGACCGCTTTTCCCATTCTTTTTTCCCTCGTGACATCCAAGGAAATCATATGTCATCAAATTAGTTCCGTTATGAAAAAGGTGCAGCGGTAAAGCATACTTTTCCGGTATTTTATTCATTTTAATAATCCTCCCGTTAACCGATATATACAACCATATAATTCGGTATAAAACTTAATTAAAGGAAAAGCTCCTGTATTTAAACACATAAAATAAAAATTTTACTGTTCAGAGTTTCCATATGTTGATTTGTTCCCTGTAAACAACCTGAAACAAGCTCTTCTGCCTATCCGAACGAGTCTCAGATAAGATAGAAAATCCGCATTTTGTTTATACATATATTTTATATCATTTTGACTAATTTTTCAAGTGCTATAGTAATTATTTTCAGATTGTCACAGTTTCAAGTATGCTTTTTTGTTAATATTGCATAAATTAATTAATCTTATGCTGTTAGATTTCATCATTTAAATATATTTTTATTACAATCATAGTTATATCGTCACGGTTTTTACCATTATTTTTCTCCATTGCATATTCTCCGAGCATCTGAGCGATATCTTTTGGATCGGCATCGGGATTCTTTTCAAGAAAAGGCATTACCTGCCGGACAACATCTTCATCAGCACCGTCTGAGGTCATAATAATTATGTCGCCGCAAAAGATTTTCAAATCAGAAATATCAGGAATACAGTTGGCAAGGATTCCTGCCGGAAATGCCTGCCCGCCTATGGCTTTCAAAGCCTCGTCTCTATATAGGAAAGAACTGCTTGCCCCGGATTTAAGGAATTCAGCAGTACCGCCGCACAAATCCAGTTTGAGCAAATCAACCGTTGCAAAGGACTCCTCCCAGCCTTTTACTCTAAGTATAGAATTAATAAGCCTATGAGCAGTACCTATGGAGATACCGGATTTAAGCAATCTTTTTATAAGGTTTACCGTAAACATTGAGTCCAGCCTTGCTCTTTTTCCCGTACCCATACCGTCGGATAAAATAATATATTTTTCGCTGGAACTCAAAGTCAGAGTATCACAGCTGTCTCCGGAAAACTCACTGTTCCCCGACGACGCCTGGAATACTCCCGTACTCACAGCAAAGCCCGGCTGTTTTGTAAAGGCAAACTTCGTTACTCCCTCCGCTTTGGTGATAACAGGCAGATCAAAGTCACATTCTACAATAGCACTTACATTCGTTGTTAATTGAAGTATATCCCCTGCAAATTCAGATGTAATAAAGATCTCGGCTCTTTGCGTTCTGTTTTCATCAACAAAAACACAAGCCTTTGCGTTGGGGTATCCAAGCCGAGCAAAATAATCCCTCACCTGTGCCGAAAGATTAGGATCGATTGCCCTTACCTGTCCCACACGATATGACAGATCGCCCAGCATATCCTCCATAGTAGCCAGCTGTTCACTCAGAAGTTCACGCATTTCCTTAATATGAATATTGTTTGCTTTTTCCGATAAAAAGTCTTTATAAATCTCATTAAAAGCATACTCTATATCCTCCGGCTTTATGCACAACGGCAGAGTTATATCAATATCTCGTCCGCTTAAACAGTTATAGCATATAACCGTTTTTTCCAGTTTTTCAAAAGCCTCAAGCATATTTTTTTCATTTGCTTTCCAGCAATTCCGGAACATTGGGCATTCTCCGCACACCGCCGTACAGACCCGATGTTTTATGTCATTATCCTTGGTTTTGCGGTCAATGGCAGCTGAAACCAGGGAAAGCTGGCTTCTTATATCAGACAGCGTCCGTGAAGCAAAGCTGAGTCTTGCACAAGCGGTCTGTCCTACCAAATCCACTGAATTTCTGGCTCCTATTACTCTTCCTCCGATTTTCTTTATCAAAGGCACAGGCATAGCTATAAAAATAACCGAGCCTAAAATCATATCCGCAAACATATAAAATGTATCTCCGTTTATACCGATAGCCACAAGGCTTATTATGGAAAGACCCAGAAACGACAGCACTGTGGCAAGTACGCCGAACTGTATAAACGCTCCGCATATAAGACCTGATGTTGCAAGCAAAAGCGTGTTTTTGGCAAGCAGCGGATTACACAGCAAAACTCCGCAGGTAGTCAACGCTCCCATAACCGCTCCCCCTGCATGACGATATTTTCTTGCACCGCACAGAACAGCAAAGCAGCCCAATGCCCTGCCGATATTTATAACGGGAATCGGGCAGGCACTAAGTGTAGCAATCAGAGCAATATACAATATACCGCCGTAAACTCCGTTTAAACCGCTGAGTTCCACTATCCCGTCGTAATCACGGCGAATAATAATTGTTTTTGCAATAAAAACAACACAGCCGCATATCAGTGCTGTAATCATTCTCATGGAAACAGTATATATGTCCATTGACATAGCAACGGACATGACCGCGCCGAAAAGCATCAGCACACCGGCTGTAAGCAATCCCAGAAAAGTCGGGCTTTCGCTTTTCATTCTATCGGACAGAACGCTTCTTACCACGCCTATCACCAAAAGCGAGCAAAGCTGGATTATTCCTGCTTCCCAGCTTCCCTGAATTATGTAAGAAAGCACCGACCCGATGAACGCGGGAATAAAATTCATTCCCGAAAGAACGCCTACCGCAACATTCATCGACGAGGGAAAGCCTGAGATTTTTCCGAAAGAAGCAACAAAGGCGGAAAAAGCGGACAGCACCCACAAAAGCTTTCCGTCGTAATTACTGTTTAAATGAACTTTTACCGATTCTTTTACCTTTAACATCCCAATCACCGCAATTCAATAAAATATTACTGATAATATTCTATCAAACAAAACGGTAAAATTTTGTCATAATCGGTTTGTCCGGAGTCAGAATTTATAATTATTAATTGGATTCGGAAAATCTGTCTTCCATATAAAAATCGCAATCATTTATTTTTCGATCAGTCTTTTAAGCATTTCCGCAAACAGAATGAACTGCTCCATGTTAAGCTGTTCAGGTCGGACATTTACATTTAATGCCGACTGCTCCACAGCCGTGTTTACAAGGGATTTTTCAATGCCCAGCGACGAAGCCACTGAATTTGCAAGAGTTTTTCTCCGCAGTGTAAATGCACCTCTCACAACCTTGAAAAAGAATTGCTCGTCCGAAACTCCTTCAGGCGTTTTTTCATTTATATCAAATCTTACCACGCAGCTATCCACATTGGGCGACGGCATAAAGCTGCCACGGGATACTCCGAACAGAATTTTAGGAGTTGAAAAATAGTTCACGGCAACCGTAACTGCACCCATATCACGTGTACCCATTTCTGCACACAATCTTGTCCCTGCCTCTTTCTGGACCATAACAGTAATAGATTTTACCGGCAAACGCTGTTCAAGCAGCGTCATGATTATAGGCGAGGTAATATAATATGGGAGATTTGCACAAACGGCAACCTCAAGTCCCTGAAATTCATCTTCTATAAGCTTATGGAGATCGACTTTCATAACATCGGCATTTATAATTTTTACATTATCAAAATCAGATAAAGTTTCATCAAGAACAGGCAAAAGACGTTCATCAATTTCTATAGCTACAACCTTATCCGCACGCAGAGCGAGCTCCCTTGTAAGCACGCCGATTCCCGTTCCTATTTCAATAATCCCAAAACCCTTTTTTGCGTTCCCCATTTCTGCTATTTTAGGGCATACGGTAGGATTAATAAGAAAATTTTGTCCCAAGGATTTTGAAAAATTAAAATTATGCCTTTTAAGTATATCTTTTATTACGCCGATGTTAGAAAGATTATCCATTTTGCACCTCGAAATTTTTGATTACTGATATATCTTAACATACAGCCCCGTTTTCTGTCAACAGACAAAATTTATCTGTGCCATGTTTATTTTTAAAATTTTGGGGAAACTAATAACACATATTTATTGAAAGGATAGATAAACTTATGGATAAAAGAAACTTTGTAAACGGAGAAGACATTCCTATGGGACTTGGCATGGCAATGGCACAGAACGTTAACGCCATGGACTATTTTTCACATCTTGACGCCGCAGGAAAACAGCAGATTATCAATCAGTCCCACAACGTCCATTCTAAAAAAGAAATGCAGGAATTTGTAAACAACATGGCTAAATTTCATGAAACAGCCATTACCGACAGTCCGGAGGATCCTTACAACGGAATATACCTATAGACATTATTCACAATTAATTCAATATTAATTGATATAAATTTTATATAAAACAGTGTTGAAATTTTCCGATTAATATTGTACAATAATATAGTATAGTAAAAGACAGAATATTTAAAATTATTCTGTAGCAGTAAAACGTTTTGTGTAAATTTGTGTAAAAAGCCTGCTGGCATAATCGGGGGAGTATTAATGAAGCGTTTCCGTAAAAAACAATCCGGAATTGTTTCTCATATTTTCAGCAAATGTAAGGGTGTTTCCGAAAACGGGAGATATACCTTTGGCTTTTTGCACTCTAGTCATAATAATAGCATAGTTACAATCTAAAAAGCTGCAACACAATAGTTGCAGTTTTTTGTTGTTCATTAATCATAATTAGGAGGAATTTTAATGAAAAAAGTTGCGGTTATAATGGGTTCTGACAGTGATTTTTCCGTTGTAAAATCAGCCCTTACAGAGCTTAAGAATTACGGTGTACCTTTTGAATGTAAGGTAATGTCGGCTCACAGGACGCCTGAGCTTGCATCAGAATTTGCTGCCCATGCGAAAGAGAACGGATTCGGCGTTATAATCTGTGCCGCAGGAATGGCTGCACATCTTGCAGGAGTAATTGCCGGACACACTACTCTGCCCGTTATCGGCATTCCCATCAAATCCACCTTTGAAGGTCTTGACGCTTTGCTTGCAACAGTTCAGATGCCGTCAGGAATTCCCGTTGCAACAGTTGCGGTAAACGGTGCTAAAAATGCAGCGATTCTCGCAATTCAGATGCTTGCTCTTACAGACGAAGCATTGTCGCAAAAATTACAGCAGGCTAAACAGGATATGATTGACGGAGTTATGGCAAAGGACAAAAAACTTCAGGAAGCTATAGCTGAGCTTTAATTTGTAAACATTAAATTTATATACAGGAGGACAAAATTATGTCAAACATAGTAAAAACAGAACAGCTCTATGAGGGCAAGGCAAAGAAAGTATATGCAACAAACGACCCGGATCTCGTAATCGTTGACTACAAAGACGACGCCACCGCTTTCAACGGCGAAAAGAAAGGTACTATTACAGGCAAGGGCGTTATCAATAACAGAATGACAAATTTTATGTTCAAGCTTCTTGAAAAAGAAGGCGTTCCCACACACCTTGTTGAAGAAATCAGCGACAGAGAAACTATTGTTAAAAAGGTTGAAATCGTACCTCTCGAAGTAATCGTAAGAAACGTTGCGGCAGGCTCTTTTTCCAAAAAACTGGGTATTGCCGAGGGTACACCCCTTAAAACTCCTACTTTAGAGTTCAGCTACAAAAACGACGATCTGGGCGACCCGTTTATCAATGATTATTACGCTCTCGGTCTTGGACTTGCCACTCAGGAGGAGATTGACGATATTACTAAATACGCTTTTATGGTAAACGATTTTATGGTTAAGTTCTTCAAAGAAAAGAACGTTGACCTTATAGACTTCAAAATTGAATTCGGCAGATTCCACGGCAAAATTATACTTGCTGATGAAATCTCACCCGATACCTGCCGTTTCTGGGATTCTACAACTCATGAAAAGCTTGACAAGGACAGATTCCGCAGAGATATGGGTGGCGTAGAAGAGGCTTATCAGGAAATGATGAGAAGATTGGGCATAAACTGATTTTTATTTTTAAGATTTTAAATGAACAGGAGATTATAATTTATGGGAGGTTTCTTTGGAGCTGTTTCGTCTAACGACTGTATTCAAGACGTTTTTTTCGGAACCGACTATCATTCTCACCTTGGAACAAGAAGAGGCGGAATGACCTCTTATTCCCCTGAACTTGGTTTTCAGAGAAATATTCACAGTATTGAAAATTCGCCTTTCAGAACAAAATTTGAAAAAGACATGGAGAAAATGAGAGGCAATATCTGTATCGGCTGTATCAGCGATACGGATCCTCAGCCGATTATGGTTCGTTCCAAACTCGGTCTATATGCAATTTGTTCTATCGGTATTATAACTAATGCCAAAGAGCTTTCGGACGAGCTTCTTGAAAAAGGCTGTGCAAATTTTGAAACCATGAGCAGCGGCAGCATTAATTCCGCAGGTCTGATCGGAGCTTTAATTGCACAAAAAGATTCATTTGTTGAAGGTATAAGATATGCTCAGGACAAAATCAAAGGTACAATGTCTTTAGCTATTATGACCGAAGATTCTATTATTCTTGCCAGAGACAAAATGGGAAGGCTACCTATTCTCATAGGAAAAAGATCAGACGGATATTGTTTCTCTTTTGAATCTTTTGCTTATCAGAAGCTGGGATATGATACATGCCACGAATTAAAAGCCGGTGAGATCACAAGACTTACTAAGGACGGCTTTGAAATTCTAAACGAGGGAACGGAAGATATGAAAATCTGTACGTTTCTTTGGACTTATTACGGTTATCCCAACGCCTGCTACGAAGGTGTAAACGTTGAAGCCATGAGAACCCGCAACGGCGAAATCATGGCGGAAACCGATATAAAAAACGGCAGACTGCCGGATGTGGATTATGTATGCGGAGTTCCCGATTCAGGCATTCCTCACGCAATAGGATACGCCAACAAAAGCGGAATACCTTTTGCAAGGCCTTTTATTAAATACACCCCCACATGGCCGAGAAGCTTTATGCCTACTAATCAGTCCATGAGAAATAAAGTTGCAAAAATGAAACTTATTCCCGTACATGAGCTTATAGAAGGCAAAAAGCTGCTGTTTGTAGATGACAGTATCGTCAGAGGAACACAAATGAGAGAAACCGTTGAATTCTTGTATGAAAACGGTGCCAAAGAAGTTCATATGAGATCTGCCTGTCCACCGATTATGTATGGCTGTAAATTTCTTAACTTCTCCAGAAGCACTTCCGAGCTTGAATTGATTGCAAGACAAATCATTGATGAAAACGAAGGTGTTGAGGGAATTAAATATATTGACGAGTACAGCAATTCAAACACTGAACGAGGCAGACTTCTCAGAGATGAAATTTGCCGGAGACTAAAGCTTACATCTCTTGAATTTCAGTCTCTTGAGGGTACGGTAAAAGCCGTTGGGCTTCCGGAATGTAAGCTGTGTTCCTACTGCTGGAACGGAAGGGAATGATTTAGATTGATTACAGGACTTCATGAAGAATGCGGAGTTTTCGGAATATACACAAACAAAACAAGCAATATAGCACCTCTAACTTATACAGCACTCTACGCTCTGCAGCACCGTGGTCAGGAAAGCTGCGGTATTGTGGTAAACGATGACGGAGTTTTGAGTTACCACAAGGGAGTGGGGCTTGTAAATCAGGTGTTTAACAGAGAAAATCTTGAAAGGCTGGGGCAAGGCAACATATCTATCGGACATGTTAGATATTCTACAACCGGAAATTGCAACGTTGCAAATGCACAGCCCCTTGTTGTAAGGCACATCAAGGGACCAATGTCTATTGCTCACAACGGAAATCTCACAAATGCCCACAAGCTCAGAGCGGCATATGAAAACAAAGGAATGATTTTTCACAGCACAAATGACACCGAGGTCATTTCTTATACCATTACAGAAGAACGTCTCACCTCACCGTCAATACAAACAGCGGTTGAGAGAGCAATGTATAAAATCAAGGGTGCTTATTCGCTTCTTGTAATGTCTCCGAAAAAACTAATTGCAGCAAGAGATCCAAACGGATTCAGACCTTTGTGTCTTGGGAAAATAGATGACGGATATGTGGTTTCTTCCGAAACCTGTGCCTTTGACAGCATAGGTGCGGAATATATTCGTGATATCAAGCCGGGAGAAATTGTTGTCATAGATAAAAACGGAGTTAATTCCATTACAACCCACTGCGGAAACAAAGGTACAATATGTGTTTTTGAATATGTTTATTTTGCACGCCCCGATTCCGTTATAGAAGGTTCAAGCGTACATAAAGCAAGATTGAGAGCAGGAAAATATCTTTGGAGAGAGCATCCTGTAGAAGCTGATATAGTAATAGGCGTTCCCGATTCCGGACTTGATGCGGCTTTAGGGTTTTCACAGGAAAGCGGAATACCTTACGGAATTGGATTTATAAAAAACAGATACATAGGAAGAACATTTATTCAGCCCACTCAAACGGAAAGGACAAATTCGGTAAAAATCAAGCTTAATGCCATTGCCGATACCGTCAAAGGAAAAAGAGTGGTCATGATTGACGACAGCATAGTCAGAGGCACAACCTCCGGACGGATAGTTAATCTTTTAAGAGAAGCCGGAGCAAAGGAAGTTCACGTCAGAATATCAAGTCCTCCGTTTATAGCTCCCTGCTATTTCGGCACAGATATTGACAGCAAAGACAAGCTTATTGCCTGCAAAATGTCAATTCCGGAAATCTGTGAATGTATCGGTGCAGACAGCTTGGGATATTTGAGTGTAGAAAGCGTCAAGAAACTTGCGGGAAATTCCGACTGCGATTTCTGCGTTGGCTGCTTTAATGAACAATATCCTATTGATGTACCAAAGAACATGCCTAAAGATAAATTTGAAAGCAAAATATCCGAAAAAAACTAAAAGTTTTTTATTCTATATTTTATAACTGAAAATAAATCTTTGTATAATAAAAAGTGAAAGGATTGTTAAAATGAAAAGTTTTTCAAACAGCTATAAAGACGCAGGAGTTGACGTAACTGCCGGATACAAATCGGTTGAGCTTATGAAGCAGTATGTTGCAAGAACAATGACCAACGGTGTATTAAGCGGAATAGGCGGCTTCGGCGGACTTTTTGAGCTTGATACCACCGGCATAACAAAGCCTGTACTCGTGTCGGGAACAGACGGCGTAGGCACAAAAATCAAAATTGCTTTTTTAATGGACAAGCATGATACGGTTGGTATTGACTGTGTAGCAATGTGTGTAAACGATATTATCTGCTGCGGAGCAAAACCACAGTTTTTCCTTGATTACATTGCCTGCGGAAAAAACGTTCCTGAAAAAATTGCAAAAATCGTATCAGGAGTTGCCGAAGGCTGCGTACAGGCAGGCTGTGCTTTAATCGGCGGTGAAACTGCCGAACACCCGGGTCTTATGCCTGAGGA
>JBJERB010000083.1:0-16804 GCA_051882055.1 Oscillospiraceae bacterium | reverse complement strand
ATTTCTCATATCACCGGCGGCGGATTCTATGAAAACATTCCAAGATCCCTTCCTGATGGTCTTACTGCTAAAATCGAAAGACAGGCTGTTCAGGTTCTTCCTATATTCGACCTTATAGCTAAAACGGGAAACATACCTGAAAGAGACATGTTTAACACGTTTAACATGGGCGTTGGAATGACTGTTGTAGTAGACAAGAACGACGTTGACAAAGCTATCGCAGCGATTGAACAGGCGGGAGAAGAAGCATATGTTCTCGGCGAACTCATTGACAGCGACGAAGGCGTAATTATTTGTTAATCGTAATCAAATGGTGAGTGCTGCCCACATCCACCATAAGTACTGATTTCTTATAACAGGACGTTGTGGGCAACGTTCCATACATACACGATAACCAAATACCAATCGTGTAAAAAAGAGGTGCTGACATGAAAAATATAGTTGTCCTCGTTTCGGGAGGCGGAACAAACCTTCAGGCACTTATCGACGCCGAAAAAAGAGGAGAAATCAAAGGCGGAAAAATAACCTGCGTTATATCCTCAAAGCACGATGCTTATGCACTTGAAAGAGCGAACAAAAACGGTATTGCAACCCGTACAATACCAAGAAAAGATTATTCAGATGTTGCTGCATACACCAAAGCAGTAACTGACGCTTTACTTGAGGAAAAAGCAGACCTTGTAGTTTATGCAGGATTTATGACTATTCTTGACGAACAAATTGTGAAAGCGTTCCCTTATAAAATGATGAACGTTCATCCTGCTCTTATTCCCTCTTTTTGCGGAAAAGGCTTTTACGGACTTCACGTTCATGAAGCCGCCCTTGAAAAAGGCGTAAAGCTTACGGGAGCAACGGTTCATTTCGTCACGGAGGTTTGCGACGGCGGTCCTATAATTCTGCAAAAAGCTGTTGCGGTGGAAAACGGAGACACTCCGGAAATATTACAAAGAAGAGTAATGGAACAAGCCGAATGGAAGATACTGCCCCAAGCGGTTTCACTGTTCTGTGAGGACAGAATTTCTATTATAGACGGCAAAGCTTATATAGATTTGGAAGAGGACCAATGATCAGATTAAGACCATTTAAACCTGACGACAGCAAAATAATCTGCAACTGGTTTGACAATGAAAAAACATTTGATTTCTGGTCGGGAGGACAATATACCTATCCTCTGACTGCTGAACAGTTCATCACGCATTATGCTGAATACGAACAGGACGAGCGTGCATGGATGATGACTGCTTTAGATGAAAGCGGAGAAGTATGCGGTCACTTTATTTTCAGACTTGCAGATTATGAGAAAAATTCCATACACATAGGACACATTGTTGTTTCACCCGAAAAACGAGGTCAAGGCTTAGGAAAAGCTATGGTCAAAGCGGCTTTGAAGTATGCGGTTGAACTTATGGGAATGAAACGCATAACTCTTGGCGTGTATGAGGGCAATATTCCTGCCCAAAGGTGCTATGAATCTTTAGGCTTCAAGGAATTTTCAAAAGAAAGCGACCACAATCTTATAAATATGGCGTTTGAAAAGTAACAGGAGGTAAGACATGAAAACCATTGATATTTACGAAGAATTGAAAAACAACGCTTATCCGGGAAGAGGTATTGTTATCGGAAAATCCGAAGACGGTACAAAAGCTGTTACAGCTTATTTCATTATGGGAAGAAGCGTAAACTCACGCAACAGAGTTTTTACCAAAACAGATGACGGCATTAAAACCGAAGCAGCAGACCCATCTAAGCTTACTGACCCGCATCTGATAATTTACTCCCCTGTTCGTGTTCTTGGAAACAAAACCATTGTAACAAACGGCGACCAGACAGATACCATCTATGAGCTTATGGACAAACAGCAGACTTTTGAGCAGTCTTTACGCACCCGTGAATATGAGGACGACGCTCCCAATTACACACCCCGTATTTCAGGCATAATGCACATTGAGGACGGCAATTATAACTATGCCATGTCAATTCTAAAATCTGCCGACGGCAATCCCGATTGCTGCGAAAGATTTACTTTTACTTACACAAATCCTCTGAACGGTGTGGGACACTTCATTCATACTTATATGGGTGACGGAAATCCGCTGCCCAGTTTTGAGGGCGAGCCTAAAAAGGTTTCAATTCCCAATGATATAGAAGAGTTCACCGCCAAGCTATGGGATTCCCTTAACGAAGATAATAAAGTATCTTTATTTGTAAGATACATTGATATTGCCACAGGCAAGGCTGAATCTAAGATTGTAAATAAATACACAAAATAATTTGGAGGTATAAACAATGGCAAATGAAATGCTTTTAAAGTACGGCTGTAACCCCAATCAGAAGCCGTCGAGAGTTTTTATGGAGGACGGAAAAGACCTTCCTATCACAGTTTTAAACGGCAAGCCTGGCTATATTAATCTGCTGGACGCATTTAACGGCTGGCAGCTTGTAAGAGAGCTTAAAAAAGCTACCGGAATGCCTGCTGCAACATCTTTCAAGCACGTATCTCCCGCCGGTGCCGCAATCGGAAGACCCCTTTCCGACACTCTTAAAAAGATTTACTTTGTTGACGATTTGGGCGAGCTTTCACCCCTTGCATGTGCTTATGCAAGAGCGAGAGGTGCAGACAGAATGTCGTCCTACGGTGATTTCATTGCACTTTCTGACGAATGTGACGTATGCACAGCAAAAATGATTCAGCGTGAGGTTTCCGACGGCATTATCGCTCCGGGATACACAGCAGAGGCTTTGGAAATACTCAAATCCAAGAGAAAAGGCACATATAACATCATTCAGATCGACGAAAACTATATTCCTGCCGAAATTGAAAGAAAACAGGTATTTGGCGTAACCTTTGAACAAGGCAGAAACGAGCTTGACATCAACAACGACCTGCTATCAAATATTGTTACGGACAACAAGGATATACCTCAGGATAAAAAAGATGACCTGCTTATTTCTTTGATTACATTGAAATACACACAGTCAAACAGCGTATGCTATGTTAAAGACGGTCAGGCAATCGGCATCGGTGCCGGTCAGCAGTCAAGAATCCACTGCACAAGACTTGCAGGAAACAAGGCTGACATCTGGTGGCTCAGACAGCATCCAAAGGTTTTGGGACTGCAATTCGTTGACAACATCAGACGTCCCGACAGAGACAACGCTATCGACGTTTACATTTCAGACGAATATATGGACGTTCTTGCCGACGGCGAATGGGAAAAGACATTCAAAGTAAAACCCGAAGTTTTCACCAAAGAAGAGCAGAAAGAATGGCTTGAAAAGAACACGGACGTATGCCTTGGCTCTGACGCATTCTTCCCCTTCGGCGACAACATCGAGCGTGCTAAAAAGAGTGGTGTAAAATATATTGCAGAGCCGGGCGGTTCTATCCGTGACGACCATGTTATCATGACCTGCAACAAATACAACATGGCTATGGCATTCACAGGAATCAGACTTTTCCATCACTGATACTGAATCCACAGGAGCAATATACGAACAATTGTTCTTTATAATTTAATGATAACATCGAAAATCTGATTTGTCAAGTAGAATTAATAAAAATTTCAGATATCTAAAGCTGGAGGTTTTTCGAATGAATATACTGGTAGTAGGCGGCGGCGGACGTGAACACGCAATAATTATGAAATTAGCCGAATCAAAAAGAGTTGACAAACTTTACTGCACACCGGGCAACGGCGGAATCTCACGTTATGCTCAGAGTTTTGACGTTTCGGCAACCGACATTGACGGAGTTGTCGCCCTTGCAAAAAAACTTAAACCTGATATGGTTGTGGTGGCTCCCGACGACCCATTGGTTTTAGGTATGGTTGACGCTCTTCAGGCAGAGGGATTTATGACTTTCGGACCTAAGAAAAATGCCGCAATTATAGAAGGTTCTAAAGTTTTCTCCAAAGAGCTTATGAAAAAGTACAATATTCCTACTGCTAAATATGAAGTCTTCTCCGACAGCGAATCAGCTATCGCTTACCTAAAAGAACAGAATACTTATCCTGCAGTTATTAAAGCTGACGGACTTGCTCTGGGAAAGGGCGTTATTCTTGCACAGAATGAAGAAGAGGCTGTTAATGCCGTTAAATCCATGATTGACGACAAGCAGTTCGGTGAAAGCTCATCAACTGTGGTCATCGAGGAATTCCTCACAGGTCCCGAGGTTTCGGTGCTGTCATTTACAGACGGAAAAACTCTTGTTCCTATGATTTCCTCAATGGATCACAAGCGTGCCTATGATAACGACGAAGGCTTAAACACAGGGGGAATGGGTACTGCTGCCCCCAACCCGTACTATACCGAGGACATTGCAAAAGAATGTATGGAGAAAATTTTCCTTCCTACAATGGAAGCAATGAACGCTGAAGGCAGAACCTTTGAAGGCTGTCTTTATTTCGGATTGATGCTTACTCCGAAAGGTCCTAAGGTCATTGAATACAACTGCCGTTTCGGAGATCCGGAAACACAGGTAGTTTTGCCAATGCTTGACGGCGACCTCTGTGAGATTTTTGAAGCTATTTATAATCACAAGCTTGCCGATGTCAAGATCGGCTGGAAAATGGGCTATTGCACCTGTGTAGTAATGGCAAGTGGCGGATATCCTCTTTCATACAAAAAAGGAATTGAAATGCATGGCATGGACGGCAAAGGTCAGGTAGACGGTGCTTTCATTTATCATGCCGGCACTAAATATACCGACGGAAAATTCTACACCAACGGAGGACGTGTTCTGGGCGTTACCTGTAATGCACTGACATTACAGGGTGCTTTGGACAAATCCTACCAGGCTGTTTCAAAAATCAGCTTTGAAAATGCACACTTCAGAAAAGACATCGGTCAGCGTGCATTAAAAGCAATTCATTCAGATCCTCTTGAACTGGAATACAAAGAGGACATGGAAGAATATATAGAAGAAAACGGCGTTTATCTGCGTCAATAATAGATTTATATGTTGAATAAATACCCCGAACAGTGAACTTGATCAGTTTACTGTCCGGGGATTTTTTTAATAATGAGTACAGAGTATAAACAACGGAGCCGGTTTATTGCCGACTCCGTTAAATTATCTGTTATTCAGATTTAATATCGTCATCTTTGATTATTCCTTTGAGACCTGCTGCAAGACCTGCAAGACCTTGTATCTCACTTGGAATAATTATCTTTGTCGCTTTGCCGTCGGCAGCTTTTGCAAAGGCTTCAAGGCTCTTGAGCTGAATAACCTGCTCGTTGGGATTTGCTTCATTAAGCTTTCTCAAGCTGTCTGCCAGAGCATTCTGAACCATTTCGATAGCCTGTGCTTCACCCTGAGCTTCACGGATCTTCTGCTCTTTAACAGCGTCAGCCTGTAAAATTTTTGCTTCCTTATCTGCCTCGGCACGAAGAATTTTAGATTCCTTTTCACCTTCTGCAACAAGAATCTGAGCTTTCTTTTCAGCTTCCGCCTTAATTACCTTTTCTCTTCTTTCACGGTCAGCTTTCATCTGCTTTTCCATTGCGTCCTGAATTTCAGGCGGAGGAAGAATATTTTTAAGCTCAACTCTCTGAACCTTAATTCCCCACCTATCAGTAGCCTCGTCCAGAATCTTAGTAATATTTGTATTAATCAGATCACGGGAAGTAAGCGTTGCCTCCAAATCCAGATCTCCCACAATATTACGCAAAGTAGTTGCCGTCAGGTTTTCAATAGCCGACATTGGATTCTCCACACCGTAAGTGTAAAGTTTTGCATTTGTCACCTGGAAGAAAACTACCGTATCAATTTTCATTGTTACGTTATCTTTGGTAATAACCGACTGAGGCTGAAAATCCACAACCTGTTCTTTGATAGATACCTTTTTTGCAATCTTATCAATAAAAGGAATCATCAAATGAAGTCCTGTTTCCCAAGAAGCATGAAAAGCTCCCAGTCTTTCAACGACATAAACATGAGCCTGCGGTACAATTCTTATGCAACGAATAATTATGATTATCAGAATTATCGCAATCGCAAGCAATACATACAATCCGCCATCCATAAATAAATCCTCCGTTCATTTTTATTATACAAGGGAACAAGCCCTTGTTAAATCACTTTATTTAGACACAATAAGCTTCGCTCCGTCCACTTCCCTTACTGTCACAACCGAACCGGCAGAAATCTTTGAACCGTCCTGAGAACGTGCGTCCCAGTTGACGCCGTTAAGCTTAACTCTTCCTACTGAAAATTCATTATCTATATCCTCTGTCACCACAGCTGTTTTACCGATATCCAGTTCATAATTGGTTTTAACAGGTTTCCCCTGTACCTTTTTGACAAGAGGGCGTGTAAAAGCAAGAAGCAAAGCCGACGAAACCACAAAAGCTATCAGCTGTACCGTAAAGGAACAACCTCCAATAGCAAAAAACATAGATATCAAAGCTCCGAATCCCAGCCAAATTGATATAAGTGCCGAAGCAGTGGCAACTTCACACACAATAAAGAAAACAAAAGCTATTGCCCATCCTATTATCATTGCCGTCTGAGTCATAAAAATTCCCTCCCTTAAATAAAAAATCCGACTACGTTATCATCATATGATTTATGTACATATACCGATTCACTGCATCAAACCAGAGTTCTTTCATCGCAATAATCACAAATAAGAGTATCTCCGTTTCCTCTGAAATATTTAGGCAGATAATCTTCCTGATTAGTTATGCACTTAGGATTAGAGCATTTAACTCCGTTGTGTATTTTACCGTAAAAAAGCGGTGCAGGCGTTCCGTCTTTTTTCAATACAGTAAGAATCAAAGCCATTCTCACATACATACCGTATTTCGCCTGTTTAAAATACATTGCTCTGCTGTCATCGTCAACTTCAATAGCAATTTCGTCTACCCTTGGAAGAGGATGAAGCACAATCAAATCAGATTTTGCCTTTAACATTTTCTCATGATTCAGAATGTAATTGCCTTTTTGACGCTGATAATCCTCTTCGGAATTAAATCTTTCTCTCTGAATTCTGGTCATATAAAGAACGTCAAGCTCAGGCATTGCGTCTTCAAGATTTGAAACCTCTTTATAATCAAATCCTCCCGCAGAAAGCAAATCACTTATATAAGGCGGAATCGCAAGCTCTTTAGTTGATATAAGAACAAATTTACTGCCCTTAAAACAGCTCATTGCCTTTATAAGAGAATGAACCGTCCTGCCGTTTTTCAAATCTCCGCAAAATCCGATAGTCAGATTTTCAAGAGTACCTTTCTCCTCTTTCATTGTCAAAAGATCGGTAAGCGTCTGAGTTGGGTGAAGATGTCCGCCGTCACCGGCGTTAATTACCGGACAGTCCGCAGTAAGTGCTGCTGCCCTTACCGATCCTGCCACCGGGTGACGCATTACCATTATATCCGAATATCCAGACACAATTTTTGTAGTATCTTTAAGGTTTTCTCCCTTTGCAACAGACGAAGTCTGAGGATTATCAAATCCGATAATTGTACCGCCCAGCCTGAGCATTGCAGTCTGAAAAGACATCTGAGTTCTTGTGGAAGGCTCATAAAAAAGCGTTCCCATGATTTTACCTTTACATGCTTCACTGTAATTATCCGGATTTTCCTTTATCTCATGAGCAAGCTCAAGTATTTTAAGCCACCAAGAAACAGGATAATCGTTTAAATCTATAAGATTCAAGTTTTCGGAATATTCGAGCATAAAATCAGTCCTTCGCTTATACATTTCTATTCTTTGTTTTATACATTATACCATATACAGAACATTGATTTCAGATATCATAAACTTATATCGTGTATTGCCCCCCATCCAGGCTAAGACCATTATAACATAAAAGGGAAAGAATTTCAACAGAAATCATTTCCCTTTTTTCTGATTTTCGACAAAAGTATAAAACTCTTTTTTCGAAAACATTGTATTAACTATTTCCAACAAAGCCTTTGAAGTCAAGAGCGACGGCAAATCAAGTTCTTTAAGGACTTTTTCTCTCAATGCCGAGCTGTTTTTATGACCTGTCAACCCCAGCTCATAAAAATCCATGTTTGTAACAGGATCATGGTTTTCAACTAATTCTCCGCTGACTCCTGACTTTTCAAACAAATCCCTCAGGATATGAACATTGATGCCTTCTACTCCAAGCTTGCCCTCTTTTGAAGGCTTAGACTTGCGTTTTTCCTTGCCTAAAATTTCAGGGGCATAAATATTGATTATTTTTCCGTCGGGAACAATACTTTTTATATGTCCTCTTATGCGAAATCCTGCTGTGTCGGAATCAGTCAGCACAATTATTCCCTGCCGCTGTGCATAAAATCTTATAAGACGTACGATCTCTTTGTCCTTATAAATCCCAAATCCGTTGGTAGCTATTATTACGCCGTCGATAAATGAGGAAAGCTTTATCTTATCATATTTTCCCTCAACAATTATTGCCTGGGATATTTTTATTTTCTCCATAAGCTGTCACCAAAATCAACATCTCAAAGCCATAGCTTTTGTAGCACACTGTTCGAGAATCAACATATCTCCCGCACTTCCCGATGACTTTGTTTTCAACGTTAAATCAGTATCAGATAGGATTTCCATTGTTTTTCTGATACGTTCAAGTGATATGTTCGCACATTCCGAATAAGCATTTTTTACTGCAAATTCTCTATTTTTAGGATATTTGAAATCCTTCACCGGGTCGGTATACATTTTACCGGAAGCTCTCGCCAGCTTTGCACGGTATATATCCGATATAGAAAATCCGATTACCCCAAGTATTTCAAACGCCTCGTAATTCTGATCTGCAAGCTCCGAAAGCCTGGCAAAAACCATGGCGGCATTGCCTTTAAGTATGTTAAGAGCAAGAGAAAATCCGTCCGATTCCACATGTTTAACGCAGAGAGCGTCAATATCTTCCTTTGTAATTTCACGGCCTGTGGCATATGAAGTCAGCTTTTCAAGTTCCAGATTAATAAACGAAGTATCGCAAAGACACATATTTGCCAGATATTCAGCGTTGTATCTGGAAATAGCACCACCGGATTTACAAATCCTTTCCACAATACTTTTAGCCAGTTCATTAGGTCTTTTATATGAAAATTCGCAGCAGGAACCTATTTTTCCGCAAAAATCACAGAACCGTTTATTCTTATCTGTAAGATAACGTTTATTTTTATACAGATCAACGCCGGTTGAATAAATTACTACTACTGTGGTTTCGGGCAGTTCGGACAAAATCCTCCTGATGTCATCTCCGTCAGATTTGGCGACAGCTTCCATATTTAAATCATTTACCGCAACGCATACCCTATCTGAAAAAAGGGGAAGTGCCTCACAGGCATTTGCAAATTCAGCAATGTCTATCTTTTTGCCGTCAAACCTATGAAGATTCATAATCTGATCGGAAGCAGGGACCAGTCTATTTATCAGCTTTTTCACATATGCTTCCAAAGCTCCCGTATCGTGACCGTAAAAATAATACAGACGGTCATAATCTTCGTTTCTGATTCGTTTACCCAAATCGTCACTGTTCATTAAAGCCATAGTCCAGCCTCCTTACTGTAAAATCACCGTTTTCATATGTCAGATCCAGCGGATATCCGCTGTTATCAAAACTATATATTTTATCGTCTATACAAAATCCATCGCAGGAAATCAAAATATTTTTTCCCTCAATTCCAACAGATATATTATCGTTATTTCTTTTTATATTCATGCCCCAAAACTCATAATCACTTGTATTGGAATAAAAGTCATTACATTCAAATTCCTCAAAATCACCTATTATTTTTTCGGGAACAGGATAAAAATCGCAGGTATATTTCTGTGCCGAATAATAACACTCATCTGTAACCGTAACGGATTTTACACTTGATATACCACGTTTTTCAATAACACGCTTCAATGCGTTATTATGCTCTCCTTTTGCGTTAACGTCAAGTATAATACCGCAGTTTTCCTTATACAGCACGGTCTGACACATATTCTTATCAGTCACAAGCACCATATGAATTTCATTTTTATGAACAATACGATTTACATTAAACGCAGTTATAAAAGTCATATATACAGCCAAAGCTGATATGATACGCTTTGATACCGTTTGGGGCAAAATAACTGCAAGCAAACCGACCATACTTATAAAAACAAGAACTGCTTTTAAACAGCTATCACCTGCTGTAATATAAGAATATCTGAAGGAAGATACTTTATCCGACAAAAACAGCACTGCTTTAATCAGATATTCAGCAGTCTTCAGCACAGGAAAAGCTATTAATTCCACACCGCCCGTTATTACCGTAAAAACTGTTATACTCAAAGCCGCCGTACACAAAGGCACAAGAATAATATTTGCCAATGGAGCAACAAGAGAAATTTCATCAAAGAAAAGCACAACAACCGGCAAAGTCACAAACATAAATGTAAGCATTGAAACTGTCAGTTTCAAAAAATTTCCCCATACTCCCTCTGTTTTGATTGATGAATTTACCTTAGGCACCACTACACCGAAAGCAAATGCACCTACCATGGAAAGCACAAAAGACGGATCTCTTACGCAATAAGGATTCCTCACCGTAAGCAATAAACAACAAAGTCCCAAAGTATTAAGACAATCCCCTTTACGGTTCACAGCGTCTGAAATCAAAAGAATCGTCAACATAATTCCGGCTCTTTTCACCGACGGGGACAATCCTGCAAACACCGCAAAGCTCCAGATGACTACTTCCATTATGATAAAAATAATCTTCCTATTCAGTTGAAAAAGTTTTAAGAAGAATCCGAAAAACGCCCATATTATAACCATGTGCATTCCCGAAACAGAAAAAATATGTCCGATTCCCGAACGATACAGCTTCTGCTTAGTTACATAAGATAATTCCGATTTATCTCCGCACAGCATTGCACCCAGAAATCCCCCTGCTTCTCCGTCAACAATACTATTTATTCTGCTAAAAAGATAATCACGGTATTGTTTTATCAACCGAAAAAGAGGATTTTTATTCTTACCTGAAAGCTTTATGTAGTCTACCTTATCTCCCTTTAAATAAACTCCCTTGGGGCGATAATACTGTTCTGACTGAAAATCCACAGTATCGGTTACGGCAGATACTGTACCTTTTATTTCTATCTCATCATAATAATTATATTCATCGTGAGGAACAAAAAAAGAAACTTGTGCAGTCTTTCCGTCATCAAGTTTACCTTTGACAGTCAGTATGCCCACATCAGCGGCGTCATATGAATAATCAACAACACAGCCTTTAATCGTAACAGTTTTACCGCTGAAATCAATTATTTTATTATAAACCGAATATGTATACACAGTTGAAAATGCCACTCCGGAAAAGAACATAAATGCCGATACAAGAATATAGATACGGTATTTTCTCAAACAAACAATTCCGGCTATTGTCCACAGAAAAGCAAGGCAAATAAACAAGGTGTTATACTTGCCCCAACCGATAGAAAATGCAACAAGTCCCGAAAGAAACGAAAATCCAATATATACGAATTTTCTTTTCATATACCGCTCCTCTGTCTTGAATTTTATTGTAGCAAAAAAGGCTTATGAAAAGCACATATCTGTACTGAATCCTAAGCCACTGTTTTCAAAATACCTAGATAAAACAAAACCGCCAATTTCAAAAGAAACCGGCGGACATTAACCCTTTCGGATTGACACTGGGGTGGATAGTGGGATTCGAACCCACGGTCTTCAGTGCCACAAACTGACGCGTTAACCAACTACGCTATACCCACCATATAGCAGATTCTAAAAAGAATCTGCTGGCACGCCTTACTGGACTCGAACCAGTGGCCTACTGCTTAGAAGGCAGTTGCTCTATCCAGCTGAGCTAAAGGCGCATAAAAAGCTATACATAAAAATTGCACCAATCGGTGCATGGAGCGGGTGATGGGAATCGAACCCACGTGGCCAGCTTGGAAGGCTGGAGTTCTACCATTGAACTACACCCGCATAGACATTTTATTTCAATACTTAATCAACGAAATTTATTATATCATACACCACCATGTTTGTCAAGCACTTTTCTCAAAAAAATCGAAAAAATTTTCCCGGATAAAAAGCAACGGACAAGCCGTTTGCTTATGACTTATCCGTTCAAATCTGCTTTACCCCTGTTTTTCCTTGACTTAATCCTTTTAACAACAGGGTCTTTTAGAAAATATCCGGCAACGCCTATTGCCACAAACACGCACATTATAACAACTGCCGCAGTATAATTACCCTTGCCGAAATTGTTTCCAAGCACCGTCGACATCATTACGGCGGGAAGTCTGAAAGGCATAACGTAAAAAAAGAAATCTTTTTTTGTTACTTTAGTCAAAGGAACGATATACGTAATTACATCTTTCGGTATCCCCGGAATAAGATAAAGAATAATCAAAATCCCTGTCAGCTTTTTTTCATCCTGCAAGAATTTAAATTTTTTAATTTGCTTTTCATTGACAAATGCTTCAACAATCGGAGTACCTATTTTCTGCACCAAAGTATAAATAATAAGGCTTCCCAGACATACGCCGGCAAAAGAAAGTATTCCGCCCCACAGCCAGCCAAACATCATGCCTCCCACCAACTGAATAGGTGGCAGAACTGCCAATATAACCTGAAGAGTCTGAATAAACAGAAAAACCAGAACCCCCCATATACCGCTGTATCTGCCCAGTTTCTCACTGAGAGTAGCAATACCCTCCTCGGTCTGCATTTCTGTTTTTAATTCTTTTGCAATCGGGTAAGCAATAATAGTACCCAGTACTATAAAAGCTATAAAAGCCACAAAGCTGATAATCTGAATCATTCTTTTTCGTCTGAGCTTTTTTTCTTCATAGCTAAGATCTTTATATTTTATTTTATCGATTTTGCGGTCGTTGTCCTCCATAAAGAATCCTTTCTTTTTTTCTATTTTCTTCTAAGTATCTTTTTTCTAAACCAATTCACATACAAATCAATCAACTGACCCAAAACAATATCATAAATCAGGAAAAACACATTTGCTCCAAGCCACATCACAAGCAACGCATATTTCCCGAACATTTCCATACCCTCCAGCAAATCCACCGAGGTAATAAGAAAGCTGAACACAAAATAAAAAACTATAATAGCAGCATTAAACACGGCATATTTAATAAGCCACGATAATATCTTTTTCCCCAATCTATCCAAATAAAATTTTAATATAGGATAGTAACCCATGAACAAAATAAAAAGCAATGAAGCTTCATAATTCGGCGTCATCAAAAAGCACAACACGCTTACCGCCGCATAAGTAACGAACGCCCATTTTGCACCGGTTTCCACAATCATTATAACCATAAGGAAGCCTGCAAATGCAGGAATAGTATAATCAAGCATGGGAAACATACCTGTACAAAACATCAAAAGCAGGCATACCGCCGTTATTATTCCTCCGAGAGAAATTCTGAAGGCCAGCTTATTTCGCAAAGTGAAAACACCTCTTTAACAGCATGGAATCAAATCTCCGCCCATCATTTCACAGCAGCAATCCGCACAGCAAAGACTCGAACAGCAATCCATCTGCCTATTAATGTTATTATTCACATTACCACCCATAGGGTTGCCCCTCATATAGCCGTTTCTCTGCTGTTCCATCTGATTAAGAGCGGAACGGTACTCCATATTTGACGGAGCCATATTAACGGCAGTGGAAAAATTCTGATACGCTTCATTAAGCCAGCCTCTTGTATAGCAAATGCTGCCTTTAAGGAAAAACCATTCAGCATTTCTTACACCGGCAGGAACAGAATCAAGCATACTGTCGGCTCTGGTAATATCACCCGTCTGAATAAGGCGTCTTACGTCAAAATAATTTATACCCGAATAATCGGAACCGTTTGTGGAATAACTGCCTGTGCTTCCTGAATAGCCTCCTGCTCTGCGTGAGTTTATAATAGCATCATACGCCTCGTTTACCTCAGCCATTTTCTCTTCTGCCACGTCTGCAAGAGGGCTTTCCTGATACCTGTCGGGATGATATTTTTTCACAAGCTCTTTATACGCCTTTTTGATCTCTTCCTCCGAAGCGTCGGGCGACACCCCAAGTACCTTATACGGATCGTTCATTGTCATCTTTCCTCTCATTTTTTCGGTTAAACTTACCCTGTTCCACCAGTTCGAAAATATTTTTTAATCCAAGGTAAATTATATTATCAATTACAGGCTTGTACATTTTCAAATCAAGCCTGACATAAGCTTCGGCAAGCTCGCCGAGTGTAAAATTAATATTATCCTTAACATACTCGGATATTTTTTTATATTGGTCATCGCTAAGCTCGCCGTCATTATTTTTACAATCAAATATTAAAATCAGCGGATTATAATTCTTTTTGCGATAATCCTCCCTAACGTCATCCAGTGCGTCGCAAAGATAAATATATCTTCCCAAAAGATATCCGAAGCGTTCCAGATCATTCTTTTTTTCATCATCTGCAAGTCCGCCGAAAATCGCTTCCATAATCCTTGCGGTGGGTTCACATGCGATATCGATTTTTGCACATTTTTCCTCTTCGATTTTCCGCTGATACTTCATCTGTTTTTCTATATTATCGGCAAGGTACGGATATTTAATACTTGCTTTTTTATAAGATCTTTTAAAAAAAGGAAGGAGCAAAACCGAACGTATTTTATTTTTAATTTCTTTATCGCACAAATCGTCTTTAAGCTTATGATATATTAACAGCATAGCCGCATAAGACGAATACTCTATCCCCGAAGGGCAATTAACGCAAAAAGTCTTTTTTAACGGGTGAGCCACGCATCTTTGTCTTTCTCCGCACAGCTTTTCATCATGCAAAGACATATCCATAAGGCACAAAAACGCAAAATCATAGCTAAGAGTAAGCCTTGGCACAAACCCGAAATTATGTCCGATAGTCTTACACAGTCCGCAATAAACCCCTTTATAGGTATCATACTCACACATTCGCATATACGGCTTAAAGGGTCTGACATATCCGAACATAATCAACAGCACCTCATTTTATTAAATAATATCACATTATTGTGTATTTTCTGTGATAGACATTTAATATTATACGATATTTTACCGACAGTTGTCAACAGAGAATTGAGGCACCTGAAACATAAAAAGGCACGCAAACTATTCAGGCAATTCAATAAGTGGCTTGCCCCGTCATGGGACGTGAGTGAGGGACATCTTGCCTAAGTTATAGTATATACCAATTCATGTTTTTTTTCAAGTGCAAATGATTCATATACACAAAAAGCACGCCGAAATTAATCAGCGTGCTTCATAATAATCAAAATAAGATTTCAATTACATAAGGCTTCTATAAAGCTTTTCAATATCTTCAATGCTTGTCTCTCTTGGATTTCCGGGACGGCAGGCGTCGGCATAAGCAGACTCTGCAAGGGCATGAACGTCTTCTTCTTTTACAACACCTTTAAGCGATGATACAATACCAACATCTTCCGAAAGCTGACGGACAGCGTCAACCGCAGCTTTTCTGTATTCTTCCTGAGTCATGAAATCAACGCCTTCAACACCCATTGCCTTTGCAATGTCCTTATACTTAGTACCTGTATATTCAGCATTATATGCCATAACTGTCGGCAGCAATGTTGCACAGGCTTTTCCGTGAGGCATATCATAATAAGCAGACAAAGTATGAGCCATTGAATGGTCTACGCCCAAGCCGACATTTGAAAATCCCATACCGGCAATATACTGTCCAAGAGCCATATCTTCTCTGCCCTTTGGATCGTTATTAACAGCTGCACGGAGAGATCTTGCAATAACTTCTATTGCTTTAATATGGAACATATCAGAAAGCTCCCAAGCACCTTTTGTTATGTAACCCTCAATAGCATGAGTTAGTGCATCCATTCCGGTAGCGGCAGTAAGGCCCTTTGGCATTGATGACATCATATCAGGGTCAATAACAGCAACAACAGGGATATCGTGAGCGTCAACGCAAACAAACTTACGTTTTCTTTCCACATCTGTAATAACATAGTTTATTGTAACCTCAGCCGCCGTTCCCGCAGTAGTCGGAACAGCGATTATGGGTACGCAGGGATTTTTAGTAGGAGCAACGCCTTCCAGAGAACGAATATCTGCGAACTCCGGATTTGTAATAACAATACCGATCGCTTTGGAAGTATCCATAGACGAACCGCCGCCGATAGCTACTATACAATCAGCACCGCAAGCCTTGAATTCTTCAACGCCGTGCTGCACATTTTCAATCGTCGGATTCGGTTTAATATCGCTATAAAGCGTATATTCAACTCCTGCCTTATCAAGCAAATCGGTAACTTTGGCAGTAACTCCGAATTTTACAAGGTCGGGATCGGATGCAACAAAAGCTTTTTTAAAGCCTCTTGATTTAATTTCTTCCGGTATTGCGGTTATAGCACCGCTGCCGTGATATGAAGTTTCATTCAACATAAATTTATTCATAACAACACATTCCTTTCATCTTTTCGGTAATCCCGAAATTTCTAATTTAATTATACATCGTCAAGTTGCACAATAAGTTAACTTATTATTAATTATTATTGTATAATTTTTATCTATTTAATAACAAATAGCACATCACTCTTTTCCTTATATGTGTATAAAAAGCCACCTTGATTAATCAATGCGGTTATGTAGCATTATTCTGTTTTGCCTGCCTGATAAATTAAGATTATCCCAAATAAAAGCATATTTACACGATTTTTAATGATGACAGCTATCTATATCGCCAATATGTAATAGCTATATAACAGATGTTTTTGTATAAGCAATAAAAACGCCCTTAAAAGAGCGTTTCACTACCGTTTTAAAACTGTTATTCATC
>JBJERB010000082.1:0-6208 GCA_051882055.1 Oscillospiraceae bacterium | reverse complement strand
GTATCCCGAATTGAAAAAAAGGCTTTGCTTACACTCAGAGACAGATTTGAGCATTAGCCGAAAGAAAGGCGGTCTTTGACCGCCCCTAATTACTTATCAAGATATTGCTTGATCGCTTCAAGCATTGTTTCCATTTCATTATCTGTGCCGATAGTAATGCGAAGATGATTATCGATCCTCGGTTTGTCAAAATATCGTACAAAGATTTTTTTGTTTCTCAGGTAATCGAAAATATCTTTTGCATTATGCTCCGGGTGTGTGACAAAAAGGAAATTTGTACTGCTTTCAAGAACATTAAAGCCCATTTCCCTCATAGCATAGGCGGTTTTGTCTCTGGTGGAAATAATCTTTTCCACCGTTTTCTCAAAATAATCCTTATCGTTTATTGAAGCAATTCCCGTTTGTATTGCAATACTGTCCATTGGGTAAGAGTTATATGAATCCTTCACTGCATCAAGATATGATATGAGATACGGATCGGCAATAGCAAATGCAACTCTCATTCCTGCCATTGAACGTGATTTGGAAAAAGTCTGGGTAACAACAAGATTATCATACTCATTTATAAGCTCAACAGCCGAATATCCTCCGAAATCCACATAGGCTTCGTCAATAATAACAATGCTGTCACGGTTATGCTCTAAAAGGTCGGTTATAAACTCCCTGCCCTCTCCGATTGAGGTGGGAGCGTTGGGATTGGGAATAACCACTCCTCCGTTGGGTTCATAATAATCTTTTACATTGATCCTGAAATTCTCATCAACAGGATGAATTTTTGCGGGAATCTTCAAAAGCCTGCACCATACGGGATAGAAAGAGTAAGTGATATCGGGATAAGCAATGGGAAGCTCTGAATTGAAAAATGCTCTGAAAGCCGTTGCAAGAACATCGTCCGAACCGTTGCCTGTAAAGACATTTTCTTTTTTTATACCGTAATAATCCGCAATAGCCTGTCGCAGCGGCGAAGCGTCAATAGAAGGGTATTTTTTCAATTCCCCGTAATTAAACTTTTCCAGTATCTCCTGAACCTCAGGGGAAGGGGGATAAGGATTTTCATTTGCGTTGAGCTTTATTATGTCGTCTGATTTGGGCTGTTCCCCTGCAATGTACGGTTCAATATCTATTAAATTTTTCTGCCATGGTTTTTCGGTCATTTTTATTTTCCTTTCAGCTTATTCGTCGCTGCCGATGAGCTTTACGGACAAGTCAGCGTCCAGCTTATCTACTTCACGCAGTTTTCGGTTAATTTGTCTTGTCCTTACGCCAACCAGCTTGTCAAGCTCTTCGTCAACTTTTCTTATCCTGTCCTTTGCAGAGGTAAGAACCTTTTCAAAGGTCTCAAACTCGGTTTTGACTGCTCCGAGAACCTGCCACACTTCTCCGCTTCTCTTCTGAATTGCAAGGGTCTTGAATCCCATTTGCAGTGAATTGAGCATTGCCGCCATAGTAGACGGGCCGGCAATATTAACTTTATAGTCATTTTGCAGTATCTCCACCAGTCCATGGTTTACAACTTCCGCATACAGCCCTTCAAAAGGCAGAAACATTATTGCAAAATTAGTGGTATAAGGCGGAGCAATATATTTATCCCTTATATCCTTTGCACATTTTTTGATTACCGTTTCAAGATTCTTGTAAGCTGATTTAATCGCCTCAATAGAGCCGGTTTCATAAGCGTCCTGCAAAGCGGCATAGGTATCGCCGGGGAATTTTGAATCTATAGGCAGATAAATATGCTCTCCCTCTGTGTTTCCCGGCAGTTTAACTGCAAATTCCACACGGTTTGCACTTCCCGGAATTGTGGGTACTTCGGTGTCATACTGCTCGGGAGTAAGTATTTCCTGCAAAATAGCACTTAACTGGATCTCTCCCAGAATACCCCTTGTTTTTACATTCGAAAGCACCTTTTTCAGATCTCCCACTCCCGTGGCAAGATTCTGCATTTCGCCCAATCCTTTGTAAACCTCTTCAAGCCGTTCGCTTACCAGCTTAAACGAGCGGTTCATTTTATCTTCAAGGGTTTTCTGAAGCTTATCGTCAACGGTGGTTCTGATTTCATCCAGCTTTTTGTTGTTGTCCTCTTGTATGTAATTTAACTGCTTGGAAATCGTGCCTCTCATTGCTTCCAGCTTTTGCTCGTTGTTGGCTTCAAGAGTCTTGAAGCGATTTTCAAGGTTTTTCATTTGTGCCGAAACGGCTTCTCCCATTGCCTGTTGTTTGTCGGTAATGGCTTTATCCATATCTTCGATACGCTTGCTTTGAGATTCAAAAGCCGTCCGCTGATTCTGGTTCAGCATATCCCCCAGATTTTTCACCGAGTTTTGAATGTTTGCATTTATTTCCTGACGCTGTTCTCTTGAAGCCGCAGCGTTTTCTGTTTTTAGCTTTTCAAGTTGACTTGACAGCTCAGCATAAGAGCTGTTGTCATCCTTTTTCCCCGTTTTCAGCAGAACAACAATTAATAGAATTATTATTACTGCAAGGCAAATTAAAATTGCTATATCCATATTAACATCTCCCGATTATTTTAAGGAACCGTCCCCGACGGACAGTTTATTGCTTGTTGTATCTAAAAGTAAGCAAACAGTTTTCTGCAAACAATTATACCATAACTTTGCTTTTTTTACAATAGTATTGCTTGAAAAGCCGTGAAAAATATGGTATCATTAAAGTGTATTTACAGGGAAAGGAGAAAAGCATATGCTTCCCAAACAAATGGAAAAAGAAATAACCTATGTTAAAGGCGTGGGTCCAAAGCGTGGGGAATGCTATGAAAAGCTGGGGATAAAAACCGTCTTTGACCTGCTTAATCACTTTCCCGGAAGTTATATCGACTTTTCAAGTCCTCTTACTATAGAACAGGCGGCAAAATCTCCTGAGGACGCCAGTGCAATAAAAGGCAGAGTGGTCAAAAAACTCCCTGAAGCGAGAATAAGAAAAGGTCTTTCAATTTACAAGGCTGTATTTACAGATGACAAAACCGACTTGACAATAGTTATATATAATAGCGAATATTCCTTTAATCAGCTTTCTGTGGGAGAAGAATATATTCTTTACGGCAAAATTACAGGCAATCTCATAAGACATGAGATAACCAATCCCCTTGTCCTGCCCGTTGATTTTCCCGATAAGATCCAGCCGGTTTATTCGCTTACCGAAGGACTTTCTCAAAACCTGGTACGTCAGGCGATGCACAACGCCCTTTCCGCCTTTGACAAAGAAATATATGAACCGATGCCCAAATGGGTAATGTCCCAATTTTCATTATGCTCATACAATTATGCTCTGGCTAACATTCATTTTCCAAAGGATCCTCATGCCTGTGAAATTGCTAAAAAGCGTTTGGTGTTTGATGAACTGCTGATTTTACAGCTGGGAATGCAAATGCTTAAAAAACGCAATGCAAATTCTACCGGATGCCGCATGAAAAAGCAGGACATCTCCGAGTTTTACAATGCACTTCCTTTTGAACTTACAGCCGGTCAGCGTAGTGCCGTTGAGGACTGTATCGGAGACATGTGCAAAGATTTTCCTATGAACAGGCTTGTTCAGGGAGATGTAGGTTCGGGAAAGACCGCTGTAGCAGCGGGAGCGGCTTTTTTTGCATACAAAAACGGATTTCAGACTGCCATAATGGCTCCCACAGAGATCCTTGCCGCACAGCATTTTCAGACGCTGTCGGAATTTCTTGAACCGCTGGGAATAAAGGTGGCATTACTTACCGGATCACTTTCGCCTAAGCAGAAAAAACTGCTGAAAGAGCAGATAGCAGGAGGGGAATATTCCGTAATTGCAGGGACGCATGCTCTTGTTCAGCAGACCACGGAATTTAAACGTCTGGGGCTGGTTATTACCGATGAACAGCACCGTTTCGGAGTGGAGCAGAGAGCGGCTCTTGCCAAAAAAGGTGAAAATCCTCATCGGCTTATCATGTCCGCTACGCCGATTCCCAGGACGCTTGCGATGATGATTTACGGAGATCTTGATATTTCCATACTGAAAGAGCTTCCCGGTGGAAGACAGCCTGTGGAAACCTATGCGGTGACGGGGAAGCTGAGAAAACGGGCTTACGGATTTGTGAAAGATCGTCTTAACGAAGGCAGGCAGGGTTATATCGTATGCCCTATGATAGAAGAAAACGAAATGGATCTACAGGACGTTAAAAGCTATGCGAAAAAGCTATCGGAGGAGGATTTCAGGGAATATAGAGTGGGTCTGCTTCACGGAAAGCTGCCGCCTAATGAAAAAGAGCAGATAATGGCGGATTTCAAGGCTCACAAAATTGACCTTTTGGTATCTACAACGGTTATCGAGGTGGGAGTGGACGTACCCAACGCTGTGGTAATGGTGATTGAAAACGCCGACAGATTCGGACTTTCACAGCTTCATCAGCTGAGAGGCAGAGTGGGCAGAGGAAAGCACAAATCTTTCTGCATACTCATTACAGATAACGTAAACGAAGAAAGCCGGAAAAGGCTGAAAATCCTATCCAAGGTTCACGACGGATTCAAAATTTCCGAAGAGGATCTGAAGCTGAGAGGCCCGGGGGACTTTTTCGGAAGCAAACAGCACGGGCTTCCGCCTCTTAAAATTGCGGATATGTCCTCGGATATTGAGATACTGAAGCTGGCACAAAAAGCGGCAGGCGATATTTCTGCAAAAGATCCGGAGCTTGAAAGCCCGGAAAACCATGAATTAAAACAGCTTGCGTGCAGGTTGTTTGAAAACAAGCTGATAGACTGATAACAAAATGAAAGGGTGTTTGTAAATGGACGAAAACATGAAGAAGCTTATGGATATCAAAATGAAAAAAACGGCGGAAAACCTCAGAAAGAACAACATGGAGGCTTACATTGCCGACAGCTGTGAAGAAGCGGTTAAAATCGTAGAAAGCATTCTGAAAGAGGGGGAGAGCATATCCTGCGGCGGTTCGGTTACACTAAAGGAAAGCGGAGTAATGTCGCTTATGCAGTCGGGGAAATATAATTTTTTAGACCGCTCAAAAGCAAAAAACCGTGAAGAAGTGGAGGAAATTTACCGCAAAGTTTTCAGTTGTGACACTTTTCTTACATCATCAAATGCAGTTACCGAAAACGGGGAGCTTTATAACGTGGACGGCAATTCCAATAGAGTTGCGGCAATTTGCTATGGCCCTAAATCAGTAATTTTTGTTGTGGGAATGAACAAAATTGTCCGCAACATTGACGAAGCGATAATCAGAGTAAAAACTCATGCCGCTCCGCCTAACTGTTTAAGGCTTGACTGTGAGACCCCATGTCACGAAACAGGGGAATGCATTTCTTTATCAAAGGGAGGAGACATGCCATCCGGCTGTCACTGTGACGGAAGGGTTTGCTGTAATTATGTTGTATCGGCACATCAGCGTCACAAGAATCGTTTCAAGGTTATACTCGTAGCTGAAAATCTGGGATACTAAGACGAAAGGACATTGATATGGATTCATTAAAATTTCTGTTATACACCCTTGGCAGACTTGGGATATTCATTGCCGTAAACATTTTTGCGGCGTTTTCAGGAAAGGTACTGCTTCCTATAATGTCAAGTCTTTTTCCTGAAAAATCAGCGATCAGCCGATTTCTCCTTAATGAAACCTGCTGTTCTGTTGTTGCGTGGGTAATAATGCTTATATTTCTGCTGGTACTATTCTTTGACGACGGTAAACGTCATGCGGCATATGACATCTGGAACAGCATAAACATAACCATTGTTTTGATTTTTATGCTGATGATATATTATGTTCCCACGGTATTCCGTGATTCATTTCATGCTGAGGGAAAGGGAAAGATATTCTATTCAACGGTATATTTCCCTGTATATTGGCTGCAAGAAAAGTTCGGCATGAAATACACTTCCTCATCGGCGTTAGGTTTGGGGATAATACTTGTTTTAATATTCATCACTTATGTTGTTTCTTATAAGATATACATGAAAAAGCACAAAAGTCTATATAAGACAGACTGAAAGTCAACAAAAGACATTTGATCACAAAAATGCTCCCCAATACGGAAACGGGGAGCATTTATAACGCAATTCGGGAATTAAAATTTTATTACGGCAAAGGCTTGACAATTTGGGGTTAATGGTGTATAATTTTTAATGTTGTAATGTCGGGGTGTGGCGCAGATTGGTAGCGCGCTACCTTGGGGTGGTAGAGGCCGTGGGTTCAAGTCCCGTCACTCCGACCATA
>JBJERB010000081.1:0-6288 GCA_051882055.1 Oscillospiraceae bacterium | reverse complement strand
TTATCATCAGAATAAGTATCATATGTATTTTTGTCAACGCAATCATCAATACTGAAATTGTTTTTCATTCCATATTCAATCAAAGAATTAATAAATTCGTTAAGACTTTTAAAGCCGTGAAGATTAGCGTATTCTTTTAGCTTTTCTCTATCTCCCTTGGATACATAAACTGTTACACTGTCATAAGTTTTATTTCTGTATTTTGTATTAACTTTGCTTTTGGTAAGCTTGACGCCTTTTGCTATGCATTCATCGCATAGAATCTGAGATCCGGTTTTAACAATATACGGTTTTCCACAATTGTGACATACATCTGCCGAACCGATATATCTTGATCGTCCTTCGCTTTTGCGTTCAAGATATTCCCGGTTCCTTTCTTTTTGTCTTTCCTTTCTGCACTCTGGGCAATAACCGGGGCGATTACTTCCGCTTGAATATACTTTACCGCAGCGTTGGCATCTATTTTCGTATTCCATATATATATTACCTCCATATGTGATATACAATCCAGGCTTTGTATATCGTTTATTATTTAATACAATGCATATAAACTTAGTATAATGTTTGTGTTGTGCAATGCAACATATAAAGTATAACAGTTAATGTTGTTATTGTCAATAACGTATTTTCGGGATTTCTGCAAATATATGTTAATATTTTGTAAACAAATAACAATCCCTATTGACAATGCAAGCATTGTAAAGTATAATGAACTTGTAAAAAGAAATGATAACTTAAAAACAGTTAATAATTTAACCATGTGAAGTCAACTACATAATCACTTCAGAACTACTAATATTGTAGAAGAGGGGAAGTGAACGGTTTTTAAAATCTAAAGCACGAGCTGAAGAGGTTATGTTACAAAAATATATTTTAAAGGAGAGTTTTATTATGAAAAAAAGTAAAAAATTGTTCGCATCAGTAATGGCTGTTGCAGTTAGTATGTGTAGCCTTATAACAACCGGTATTAACACATCTGCTCTCGAACTTAGCGAAGCTGAGTCTGGATACGGAGAGATAGAATATGTTAAGACTTCTATTTCAGAAGCAAGTGTGAGCATTGAAAGTAAAACTTTCGTGCATACACTTGAAGAAATTAAGCCGGCAGTAACAGTAACGTTAGACCAGAAAAATCTCGAAGAGAACACAGATTATACAGTTGCATATTCTGACAATGTAGAAGTAGGAACAGCTACGGTAACCGTGACCGGAATAGATAAATATAAAGATACGGTTTCAACTACATTTGAAATAGTGCATGATTATTCTTCTGAGTGGACTGTTGATAAGAATGCAACTTTGAATGAAGAGGGAAGTAAATCACATCATTGCACTGTATGTGGAGATAAGACTGACATAACTTCAATTCCTAAACTTACAAAGCTCGAAGGACGTGTTTATTATCAAAAGAGATCAAGCGACAATGCTATTCGCTTTGTTGCGGAAGTATCTATAGAAGATGTAGTACAAGCAAAAAGCGGTAACTATAATATATCATTGAATGATGAAATGTCTGCTACAGATAATATTACAGTTGCATATCGTTCAATTTATGCTAACGGTAAACTTGTTACTGCACCAGAGGGCAAATGCTATATTGTTACGAGACAATATATAGGATTTGCAAATAATGATAAGCTCGGAATTCAGTTTAATCTTGAAAACTATGATGTTGGTTTAACCAGAGCCATTACTGTTAAGTTATGATCAATAATAAAAGATGATACCGCTTGGATATTAATCCAGGCGGTATCTTTTCTATTATATGTATACTATTAATAATTTAATTTGCATTATTTGATACAATGCATATTAAATCTGCATAATATGTTGCTTTGCAATGCAACCAAAAAAGTATAACAGTTAATTCGGTTATTGTCAATAACGTATTTTCGGGATTTTTGCAAATATATGTTAATATTTTGTAAACAAATAACAATCCCTATTGACAATACTTGCATTGTAAAGTATAATGAACTTGTAAAAAGAAAAAAACTTCAAAAATAACTTTTTCCCCAATGGGGACAAAGTTGAAGGAGGAAAAATATAATGAAATTGAGTATGTGCGGAGTCAAAACTGTTAAAGACGTTATGAGAGAGAATTTCATAGCCAGCTTGTATAAACCATTACTGAGTAAATATGTTGACTGGCTTGATATTATTTGTATGAACGAAGGGGATAAAATCAAGGTCAACATTACAGAGGGTAAACTTGATGACGGAATATACATTCTTGAACGCAAAGGAGCTTCACTCTTCTTTTATAAGTCAGGATTTTTTAAAAAAATTCTGATAGTAAATCAGGATGGTATTTTATCTTTTACTTATAATCAGTTTAAGAAAGCAACAGGCGTTTCGGGAGCAATAATAAAAACAAAACAATGGCAACGATTTTTTGCAAAACAATAGGAGGTAAAAAATGAGCAAGAATTTTAGAGAAGATCTGATTGAGATATCAAAAGTAACAGGGATCAGCATGGATATCTTAAATGAACTTACTGAGGAAAAAGTATTGGAAATACTAATGTCATATAATACCGGTGATTTGTCAGATGTTTATCGTGTTGCAAATATGCAGATATATTTTAATGTGCTAAAAAAGGTTTCCGAATTTACTAAACTCCCTTATACGGAGTTAATAAATCTTCCTCAAAGTAAGATTGAAAAACTTGTAGGTCAATACTCAATGGAATTTGATATAACACCTGAAGAACAGCTGAAAAATAGTTTGCTTGAAGTAATTAATGAAAAAGGGGAGAAGTATAATGAATAATATCATTGCTGTATGCAATCAAAAGGGCGGAGTAGGGAAGACCACCACAACATTTAATCTCGGAGCTGCACTTTCTCTAAAGCATGATAAAAAGGTATTACTTGTAGACCTTGATCCTCAGGCAAATCTATCTGAATATCTTTGTTTTGCCGGTGACGGAAAACCTACTATGACACAATTAATTGCTGACGTAACAAGGAATGCAGTTATTTCAGCTGATATAGTAAAAGAATGTATAAGATATAACGAAAATAACTTACTGTATTACATTCCGGCTGATATCAACCTTGCCAACGCCGAAACGATAATGGCAACAGCTCTCGCTAGAGAAACGATTTTAAAGCGTATTCTTTCAGAAGAAGTAACAAGACAGTTTGACTATGTCCTTATTGACTGTCTGCCGTCACTCGGAATACTACTCATCAATGCACTGACAGCGGCAAGCGGAATGATTATACCTGTGCAGACACAAAAGTTTTCAATGGACGGCTTACAGGCTCTTAATTCATTGTATTTACAGATACGTTCTACAATCAATCCTACGCTTGCTCTGATAGGGGTTCTGCCTACTATGGTAGATAACACTAATGTAAGCAGAAACGCTCTCAAAACACTTTCTGAGCAATATAAGGACAAACTGTTTAAGACAGTGATACATAAATCGGTTGAAGCTGCCAAGTCCTCGGAAAACGGTAATGCCCTTTGCAAGACGAAAAATCGGCTTGGAGAGGAGTATATTTCTCTTTCAAGTGAAATTGTATGTTTGACTGGAGAAAACAAATGAGTACAACAAAAATCAAAACATACACTGTTAAGCCGAAAGGCGGAAAAAGCTACTTAAAAGATATTGATAAAGACCTGGCTTTGGGTTTTATTAAAAAATCAGTTTTTGTCAATACATCGGAAGACAGTTTCCAGAAAAGTTTTGAACAGGTCAGCTATGAAAACGAGATACATTGCTTTGTTTCACATCTGCTTGATGATCTCAGTTTCTTAACTGATGAAGATGATGAAATAAGCCAATATGTTTTTGAAGATGAGGAAAATTTCGACATCAAACATTTACTCTGGGCTTGTTTCGATATGCTGATCAAGGCAGACCTGACCATTGGAGAGATAAAGAGACAAAGAATGGAGCTGCTGCGTGAGATTAAAATGAGAGATTTCAAATGACCAATGAAGACTTTTAAAAGCCTGAAATCGCAGCTGATAAACAACAATGAATCTATTGAAATGGTGGAGGAATTATAAATGAAAAGAAAAATCAGAAAAGTTATAACAACGCAGTCTATGGGTATTGTATTTGTCGATAAGCTTATTGAAATTAAGTTAGTAAGCTACGATGAATACTATCCGGATAATGAATGCTATTCACATATTAGAAGTATGGACGGTAATGTATTGATAGCAAAAGATATTAATGGCGAAGAAATACAGCTTGGAGAATATGATAATGGTTCATTTGGAGAGGATATTCTCTGGGACTTAACAAATTGGCTTTCATCTGACTGTGACCTTAATCCGTTTGATGTAATTTTTGATGAAAGTTTTATGGAACAAAAACGGCAACAAAGCGAATATATAAATAAGTTCATACATAAAAAGGACAAGGAGAAATAAAAAATGACAGCAGAATTTAATCTTGGAGCAATGCTCGTAACTCCGTCTGCAAGCACAGAAAATCAGGTAAAGCAAATACCTTGTGATATGCTTGTGCCATATCATAATCACAAGTTTGAGCTTTACTCCGGAGAACGTCTTGACGATATGGTTGAGAGCATAAAAACAAACGGAGTGCTTATTCCTATAATTGTACAGCCGCTGAACGGACAATATGAAATACTTATCGGACATAACCGTTGGAATGCTTCAAAACTAGCAGGAAAGCAGACAGTTCCGGCAATAATCAAGGAAGGTCTGACTGATGAAGAAGCAGAAATGTACGTTATCGAATCCAACCTTATGCAGAGAGGTTTTGATAATCTGAAAATATCTGAACAGGCAGCGGTAATAGCTATGAGGCACAGTCAGATGTTTTCTCAGGGAAAAAGAAACGATATAATCAAGGAATTGCAAATGTTAGATAACCCGAAAGCAACTTATTCCCCAGTGGGGAACAAGTTGAATACCACGTCTGAAAAGCTCGGTTCAGAATATGGAATGAGTAAAAATTCTATAGCTCGTCTTCTTCGGATTGATAAACTTATTGACGGATTAAAGCCGTTAGTTGATGACGGCACTATACCAATCCGAGCAGCAGTTAATGTTTCTTACCTTGATGAGGATATACAATACATGCTTATTAAACTTGCGAGGATACATAAGCTTGATATTAAGAAATCAGAGCAGCTTAGAGAGTATTCAAGGTTTCAAGAACTAAATCAAATTACAGTAGTTAAAATACTTACCGGTAAAATTAATGAAAAGCCAAAAGCCAATACTAAGACAATTAAAATTGATAAAGGGCTGTTTGAAAAATATTTTGATAAGGATACTAAGTCAGAAGAAGTATCTGCAACTATTGAACGAGCATTAAATGAGTATTTTAAAAATAAGGGGTAATTAAAATGAAAGCATTTTTTGTTATTATGAATATTATATTATTTCCGCTTAAACTTGCGTTGCTTATAGTTGGATTCGTCTGCTATTTGATGTTTAAGTTTCTGGGGTTTATGATTGAACTTGTTTCTTTAAGTTGTGGTGCAATACTAATTCCTTTTGCCGTGTTTTTATGTTTTGGAGGAATTATAGGAACAGGACTGATGATAGACAGTATTAACAATTACGATGCTTTTTTACCTTGCACAACTACAGCTGAAGCTGTGAAAAAAATAATACCTATGTGGATTACAATCGGAATAGTGGCAGGAACTCCATTGGCAGGGGAAAATATCGGTTTATTCATATCCGATGCCGGCAGCTATATTCTTGATTTCAGTAAACATATTTTCTTATTACATTAAAGGAGGGTTTTTATGAACAAAGTAATGAATTCTATGACTATGATCTATAACGAAAAAGAAAAAATGTATGTACCAAAGTGGAAGTTTGATGTTGATACTATGAGTATAAGCCTTTTCAGGGAAAGGGATTGTAAATATCGCACCGTATCAATTATCAGCAAATACAGTCATGATCATATGAGATATTTATATAATCACGATCAAGATCGCATACAGGAGCTTCTTAATAACGGAAAAATATATTGGTATATCCGAAAAAAAGAACGAATTGCAAATAGCATAGTTCAACAACAGCTTAAGAAATGGCAGGACAACGATAAAGAATACAGGCTTGCAAAATCCGCCGGAGATATGAAAAAAGAGGTTGGGATTTACAACAATCTAAAAGCACGAGCTGAGGAGCTTATGTATTACAATGTAATATATGCTTAAAAGCCCTTACAATTCAAAGCAGATAAAAAACTACCCTCTGAAAGGGATCCCTTTCAGAGGGTAGTTAAGTCTAAGCACTTTTTTTAGAAACAATAGGGAATTAATCGATTGCAGTTAGAT
>JBJERB010000080.1:21554-35692 GCA_051882055.1 Oscillospiraceae bacterium | reverse complement strand
ACAGGAATATGTACACCCAAAAAGCCATAAGCACAAAAGTAACTATTGTAGATACAGCAGAAAGTATTTTTTTCAGCCGTTTATTTATAATACAGATACTTTTCCCATCTATGCATTTCACGCTTGAAAGCTGATAAAAGAAAGTCGAAAACCAATATGACATTATCATAACCGGGATAAATATCATGAGTCCCAGTTCAAACGGGATATCACCCATATATGCCTTATATGAAAACACCGCCGCAACAGCCATTGAGGCATATTCCGCAGCACAGCAAACATATGCCAGCACTTTTCTCATTACGTTCACCAACCCTTAAACAAAAAGCCCCGTGAAAAAGAATAATCTCTCTCACGGGACGAATATATCGTGGTTCCACCCTGATTCATGCGAAAATCGCACCTCATAAAGTCAGATAACGGCGACAAACCGATGCTTATTAAGCACACTCATAAGGCGGTATCCGACATTTCAAGGATTTGCAGTGCTTTCAGCCGACGGCATCTGCTCTCTGAATAATCCCCGTTGAAAAACGGCTTCCTTAATCAACGCATTTAATATTTACAAATATATTCTAACACTGTTTATTAATTCTGTCAAGTGAAAAATTTTTTCTGCTTTAAAATATTTGTCAACCGTTATCAGATTTACAGTTGACAATCAAGTGATTTCATGTTATAATTGTCAACCGAAAGGACGTGTTCAAGTTGACAAATAAAATTTCAATAAAAAATTTATGCCTTTGCGGATTAATGGCTGCTCTTATAGCCCTTTGCTCCTGGATTTCAATACCCATAGGAGAAGTACCAATCACTTTGCAGACTTTTGCCGTATTTCTTGCGGTAGGGCTTCTTGGAGGAAAACTGGGCACCATTTCTGTATTAGTCTACGTCCTGCTGGGAGCAATAGGGGTTCCCGTATTTGCAGGATTCTCAGGCGGAATAGGGGTAATCCTGGGTACAACAGGCGGATACATAGTCGGATTTATTTTTTCTGCATTATTTATGTGGCTTATCGAACACATATTCGGAAACAAAGCAATCGTATCAGTAATTTCAATGGTTATGGGACTAATAATCTGCTATGCAGTGGGTACAATATGGTTTATGGTTGTTTACACAAAAAACACAGGTGCAATAGGTCTGGGTTCGGTACTAAGCTGGTGTGTAATACCTTTTATTATCCCGGACATTATAAAAATCGCATTGGCTTTTATTATTACAAACAGGGTGAAAAAGCATGTCAGAATTACAGCTTAGACCTCACCATGCCCTATGCATACAGTTTTTTCGCGGACATGGATACAATGAAGAATTCACCCGTAACATGGAAAGAACAATTAACGAGATGGGCGACGGCACTATTATAGAAATAACCTGCGGAAAAGATATACTGTGCAGCCATTGTCCTAATCTACACAAGGGAAGATGCATATCTGAGGGCAAAGTCTCGGAGTATGACAAACGCATAGCAGAGATTTGCGGTTTTTACAATGGCATGAAAATCACAGCCCATAAGTTTTTCAAAACAGCAAAAGAAAAAATAATACTTTCCGGGAAACTAAATACGGTCTGCAAGGGCTGTCAATGGCTGAATCTATGCAAAAGCAGAAAAAATCCTTGACATTTTGCAGTTTATCGGTTATACTATCCTTGTAAAAGAGAGTAGCCGGCAGGCGATATCCTGTTTATGTTGGCGTCAATACGGTCAGATGATGACCCGCTTCATATCTAAACGGCGAGACTTTTATTGAAATAAAAGCGGAGTTTTTCTGCCTTATTCCAATAAAGGTCTTGCTTTTTTTATTGTTATTAAATCCATTCTTTTAGGAGGAATTCAAAAATGAACGAACGGTATTTACAACAGCCCGAACAGCTTTATTCCGAATTCGGTTCAGGAGAAAACGGTCTGACATCCGAACAGGCAGTTGAAAACGTCAAAAAGTACGGAGCTAACAAGCTTGCAGAAGGGAAAAAGAAAAGCCCTTTAATAATTTTCCTTGAGCAGTACAAGGATTTTATGGTCATAATCCTGATAATTGCCGCTGCCGTATCCGCTTTTATGGGTGACTGGGAAAGCTTTCTCGTAATTGTTGCCGTTATTACAATGAACGCCATTCTCGGAACTGTTCAGACACTGAAAGCCGAGCAATCCCTTGCAAATCTTAAAAAGCTATCCTCTCCGAATGCAAAAGTAATGAGGAACGGTGAAACCATTGTAATACCCTCGGAAGAAATAGCAGTGGGAGATATTGTACTGATAGAAGCCGGTGACCAGATACCTGCTGACGGAAGGCTTATTGAATGTGCATCGGTACAGACAAACGAAAGCGCATTGACAGGCGAAAGCGTCAATGTTGACAAAAATATGGATCTGATTACAGGGGAACGTCCTCTTGCAGAGCGTACAAATATGGTTTATTCGGGAAGCTTTGTAACATACGGCAGAGGAAAATTTATTGTTGCCGATGTGGGAATGAAAACAGAGGTAGGAAAAATCGCTTCTCTGATTCAGAATGCGGAAGAACGCAAAACTCCGCTGCAAAATTCACTTGACAACTTCGGCAAAAAGCTATCCATTGCCATTATTGCCATATGCATACTTGTTTTCGGACTCAGCATGCTACGTGGAGGAGAGATCCTCGACTCGCTTTTATTTGCCATAGCTCTTGCGGTAGCAGCAATTCCTGAAGCGTTAAGCTCCATTGTTACTATTGTTTTGTCTCTCGGAACACAGAAAATGGCGAAAGAAAACGCTATAATCAGAAAGCTGCAGGCAGTAGAGGGCCTGGGATCCGTTTCGGTTATCTGCTCGGACAAAACAGGAACTCTTACCCAGAACAAAATGACAGTAAGAAAATTAGTCGTAAACGGTCACATTGTTTCATCGGAGGACTCCGACATGGAGACAGAAGATGAAAAAATACTGGTACGGGCGTCTGTCCTCTGCAACGATTCCCAATGCAAAGACGGCGTTGAAATCGGCGACCCCACAGAAACGGCACTTGTAAATTTCGCAAAGCTCAAAGGGCTTGACGACCAACAGATAAGAAATGATTTTCCGAGAATAAGCGAAATCCCATTTGATTCTGACAGAAAGCTAATGTCCACCCTAAACGTTATAAACGGGGAAAACATCATGTTTACCAAGGGTGCTGCAGACGTGCTTGTGGAACGCATGAACTGCACTCACGAAGAATCAGAACAAATAAAATCCCAGGTAGAAGAGCTTTCAAAACAGGGTCTGAGAATACTATGCTTCGCCTGCAAAAAATACAACAGCAATGAAATTACCGAAAAGGACGAATACGACCTTAATTTCCTTGGATTGATTGCAATGATGGATCCGCCGAGAGTTGAATCGGCACAGGCTGTGGCAGAATGTAAGCAAGCAGGAATAAAGCCTGTAATGATCACCGGTGACCATATCGTTACAGCGTCTGCAATCGCAAAAGAAATCGGAATACTGAATGATTACTCAGAAGCGGTTGAAGGCTCGGCTCTGGACAATTACACCGACGAAGAGCTTGTTGACTTTGTAGCGGACAAATCGGTTTATGCAAGAGTAACGCCTGAACACAAGATCAGAATAGTAAAAGCATGGCAGAAACGAGACAGCATTGTAGCTATGACAGGTGACGGAGTAAACGACGCTCCCGCACTCAAACAGGCAGATGTAGGCGTTGCCATGGGAATTACGGGTACGGAAGTATCAAAGGACGCCGCAGCAATGGTTCTTGCCGACGACAATTTTGCTACCATTGTCAAAGCTGTTAAAAACGGAAGAAACATTTATGAAAACATTAAAAAAGCCATTCTGTTCTTATTGTCGGGAAACCTTGCCGGAATAATAACCGTTCTATTCTGTTCACTTGCGGCTCTTCCCGTTCCTTTTGAAGCAATCCACCTGTTGTTTATAAATCTCCTGACCGATTCACTGCCTGCCATTGCATTAGGTCTTGAGCCTCACAGCAATTCGGTTATGAATCAAAAGCCGAGACGTGCAGGAGAATCGATTCTCACTAAGTCTTTCCTTGGAAAGATAGGATATTCGGGATTGATAATAGCAATAGCCACAATCATTGCATTCTTTATCGGAAACGCACACAGCCACGCAATGGCAAGCACAATGGCATTCGCTACATTATGTATGTCAAGACTTTTCCACGGTTTCAGCTGCAAAGCCTCTGAACCTGTATTATTCACCAAAAAGATGTTCAACAACAAATTCGGCATATTTGCTTTCCTTGCAGGCATGGTTTTATTAAACTGCGTTCTACTCATACCGGGATTAACAGGATTATTCAAGGTCGCAGAGCTTACACCCGGATTATACGGTACAATTTATCTGCTTGCATTCGGTTCTATGCTTGCAATACAATCGGTTAAATTTATCATTCAATGTATAAAAAAGGATAACTAACGCAAAACAGAGAGCATGAACAAATCATGCTCTCTGTTATTTTTTTATTATTAAATTTATCAGCTAAGCCCGTGCCAGTAATTTTTAAGTACTGCCGCAGCGTTTTCATTGTAAGCTGCTTTTCCGGGATAACCGTGACCTGAATCTCCTACATTCATTCCGGGATAGAAATTAATTACATCGTAAGGTGCTCCGGAAATCCACAAGGTCAATGATTTTGCAACGGATCTTTCGTCCTGCATATAAAGCATAAGTCCTTTAAGTGCTATCTCAGCGTGCTTCTGCTGAACTTCGTATGTTGCAAGCTCTTTGTCAGTCCATGCTGTTCTGTCCCAAACGTTAGGTGCTGTCAATCCCTTGATTCCCATACCGTACTCACCGAGATGGAACGGAGGTATTTCATCGGGAGCTATTCCCAATTTTCCGATAAGAACCTTTTGCAGGAAGTTCTGCTCATGAGTCAAAAGAGCATCACGAACATCTTCAGGAGTTGTTGCAACATTAGTATCTTTCAAAGAAGCAGATTCAAATATATCCATAGGCATATACTGTGAAATAGTGAAAGTATCAAGGCTCTTGATAAATTCGCCGAGAAGCTTTCTGTTTTCATCAGTCATATCGTCAACAAACAGAAGATCCTGTCTGTCTTTATATGTAATGCCTGTTCCGTTGATTCTGCCGAAATAGTCTGCATGATTTTCAAGTTCTATCAAATATTCGATATGATGACAGAAATTATAGCTGAGAATTACATTATCTCTGAGAAGCGGACTTGCGTCTCTTTTTGCCTGACAATATTCAAGAAGTTCAATCCACTCAGATGTGTATTTCTTCATTGAAGTCATAAGCTCTGCACCGATATCAAATCTGATAGGTTCAACAAGCTTTGATGTACCTGTTTTTTGCAATGTCTTTTCAAGAGCCTCAAAGCCCTGGTCGATCATAGCAAGATAATCCTTGCCCATAGGATGAATTTCTGTAAATTCACCTCTCCACCACTGTGAGCCGGGTACATTTACATCAACCTTAGAATATGTTCCGCCGTTAGGAGCAAATCTCTGGGGGTCAATATGAAGTCTATAGTTAAGTCTTACGTTTCTGTTAATAGCTTCAGCCATTATTTCGGCCTGCTTATCGGTATCAAGAGTATCGCTTCCGTTTACTTTTATTCCCTCGCTGTAAGTATCAATAAAATAGGTTGGGATAAAGGTCATTCTCTTTACGCCGTATTCACTTCCGTCATCAAAATAGCTGAGTTTATAATCCAAAGAAGGATCCTGGAGATAGTTATATGTATTCCAGCCGCAGAAAGCTATACCCACATCTGAACCCGAACCGTTGTCATACAATTCCTTATCATAAAGATTTCCGTAATCTCCGAATTCCTTAGTAAGGCTATCCTGAGAATAAAGCTTGGTTCCGTTAATATCAACATTTGATATTGTACTTTCATAATCGGCAAAATTGGTTATATCCGAATTGGTTACAGTAGTATCCAAATTAGCATAAGGATCTTCCGGAACTATTGAATCAACATATGTCTTAACAGCAACAGAATAATTATAAAGAGCTTTTACCACATTCTTCATACTGCTGTCTGAGGTAAATCTTAATGTGTAATAAACGAATGAATATGCTCCGTATGTTCTGTCGTCTGAAACCTGTGTAGTTCCGTCAACGAAATGAACCTTATACATATTTGAAAGTTTATTTGCTCCGATATTCTGTATATCTGCATAGTACTTATTTTTAGAAGAACTATACTGTACCTTGGATTTTTCTGTTGTATCGTTTATAGTATACTGCAAATACAAATCATCTGCACTGATACCGTTAAGATTGTCAATATAAAATCTTATTGTGGTTTCTGCTCCGAGAATCATTGTAGTTTCTCCGAGAGTTACCTTATTATCGGAATTGAATACCGCATCGGCAGATGCAAAATCCTTAACCGTTGAAGTTTTTACATTGCTTAAATCTGACGGTGTTTTTACAGGCAGATCTGCATCGCTGTTGAAAATAGACTGAGAATAATAGCCATAAGTCTGAAGAGATACAGCAAGCTTTCTCAGATTTGTATCCGTGTCATTTTTATACAGCTTCAGATATTCATTAATGGTCATGTCCTGAGTATCTGTTTCAGCCACGATTTCTCCGCTTGAATCTTTAATTACAAGCTTAACCGAATACGCTTCTGTCAGATTGCATGAAGGTACAGGCAGTGTAAATCTATAAGCCTTTTTGCTGTTTACTTTTACCGTTTTGTCCTTGTCGATCGGAATGATCTGAGTATCTCCGTTCAACTGAGCGACAACACTAATATCGTAATTACCTCTTACAAATCCGCTTGGGATTTCGTAATCGAAGTTTGCACCAATTACTCCGTCCAAAGTGAAAGAATTACGGAGTAACGACGGTGTACCTGTTGGAAGCGGATCAACCGTTGACGAGCTGTCAGCCTCTGACGAGCTGTCTACATCAGTTCCGCCGGAACCTGTAGCATATATCTTAAGAGTATATGTATTTGCAGCTCCGTCAATTTTTATTGTGGTAGTCTTATTCTGTAAATCTGAAATTTTCGGCAGTTCTTTATAAGCCAGCACAGAACCGTCAAATTTTGCACTTACTGAATTTCCGCCGATATAATACTGATAGTCCGTACCACCGTAGCTAATGATCAGATTATTAAAAGTAGTCGATGCAGTAAGCTCGATTCTTGCAGATGTGCAGCCTGTGAAATCAACTGAAGCCAATTCTACTGTTGTCCAGCTATCAGTCTTAACAACCTTTTCTGCAATCAGTTTTTCTTCAGTAGATTCAGACTGACTGCTTTCGTCAACAATGCTTGCATCATCAGCAACTGATGAGCTTTCGGCTATGGATGAGCTGTCTGCTGCGGACGAGCTGTCTGCTACTGAAGAGCTTTCAGCTACGGACGAACTCTCTGCAACTGACGATGAATCTACAGGTATTTCCTGTCCCTCTCTCACGCCGTCGACAACGTCTACAGCCTTAATAACAGCATTCTTACCTTTAATCTGTATACCTGTGCAGGTCCTCAGCAATTCAAACTCGCTCTGACTAAGCTTAAACGTATACTCATTACCTGAAAAAGCATTTGTATAATCAACTATTTTTTTAGCTGAACCGCTTGAATCAAGATAATTAAGCTGGAGCTGACAATCTCCTGAATTTTCAAGTGTAATCTTAAGATTTCCCGATACCCATTCGCTTAAATTCCTATTGATCGTTAGGGCATTCGACCAGTTGCCTATATCAACGCTTCCTGTCCAGATTCTTGTTGATGAATCGTAAACGCTAAGCGTAAGCTCCTGATCGTTTCCTTCATAGAAATCGAATACAAGCACAGTGTCGCCTTCAGGAAGTGAAGCAAGATAATCCGACTTCAGAGTAACAACATTTCCCGAAACAGTATAATCTGTTCCCTTTACAAGAGTATTTTTGCCGTTGCTGATGCCTCTGAATTCATTATCATTCAGAGTCATTGTAACATCTACGTCCTCAACCACATAAGGACTCTTGTCTATACTCATTGAATATGCTGAAAGCTCAGGATCGATAACGCTGCTGTCTGTAACCGTAATTACAGCCGCAGGGCTGTTACCCTCTGTAAATACAAATTTAAATGTATGCTTTCCTAATTCAAGAGTTTTGAAATAGCTCTTATTTATAGTTACAATATTGCTGTTTACCGTATAATCTGTACCTTTAACCAGCGAATTACCGTCACAGGTAACTCCCTCCAGCTGACCCAGCATAATATAAAGATCTGCCGTTACATCTACAGAATTGCTTCTGTCAACGGTATCAGCACTGATTTCCGCCGTATTATTTATATTCTTTTCATTCATTTTTGCGGCGGCGTCAACAATCAGCTGTCTCGCCTTGGGGCTGCCTTCCTTTGCGTCGACTTCCGCAGGTCCGTAAACAGTATACTGGTCGTAGTCCATATAATAATATCTGCCGTCGCCGTAAGAAGCCTGCTGACTGTCGTCAATCCAGGAAGCAATCATCCAATAGTTAAAGCCCTGATATTCAATGCCCTCATAGTAATCACCGGTTACTATTGAAAGCCATGTTTCATATTTATTATCTCTTGCCGATTTATCTTTAACACCGAATTCCTCAAATATTATAGGCTTATTCGCTGCTTTTGCGGTCTGAGCATGACGCTTGATCCATTCGGTATCATCTCCGTCGGAAAATCCCCACTGGTCAATATACATATGAGGAGTACCAAAGTCTATGGTATCAATGGTCATCAGCTTTTCAAAGTCAACACCGTAATATCCCGAATATGCAGATGATGGAAGCTTTTGTGCATTAGCTTCCTGATATCCCAGGTTATAGAAGCCCTCGTCACCTATGGAAACCATATGGTTTGGGTCTACCGACTTAACATAGGCTGACATTTCTTTAGCCCAGTTATAGAGGATATTATCTTTACAGAATGTATTTGAATCGCCGTCAACAACACATCTCGGTTCGTTTGCAAGTTCCCATGAGAAAACAGCTTCCGAATCCTTTAATTTTTCGCCGGTATAATAGTTTGTATGATTAACTAAAGTATTTATGTAATCCTTATACCACTGTTTGATAGTTTCATTTGTATAAAACTCGCATACAGAAGATTCATCCAGTTTATTATTATCAGGTGATTCGCCGTTAAGCATCTGATAATACTTTACATACTGACCCATTCCGCCGAATGCTTCCCAGTAGTTTGTAAAGGTTATAATCAGCTTTATGTTTTTCTTTTCAGCCTGTGCAATAACATAGTCCAGCTTTCTAAGTCCGTTTGCACCCTCGTTTACAACAGGCTTTTTAAGATTATCGTCCCAATACTGGAAATAAACGCCGTCCTTAGTAGCAACTCCGCCGTTATAGTCGTTATTGCCTTCAAAAACCGGAGTTACGCCGTCAGAAAGTGTTTTATCCGTTTTCTTTCCTACATCAAGGTTACCCCAGATTCTGATAACATTAAGGCCCATATCATTGGCGTCGTTCAAAACGTTATTAACTGCAGTATTAGACTTATAAGTAAGGTAATAGCAGTTTGTTCCGCCATAATAATAGGTGTTTCTGTCCATCATGAACTGTGTTCCGTCGGTATAAACAAATCCCTCAGGAACCGTCGAGGCCGCTTTTGCACTAATTGCGTTATCAGCCGTATTAAGCACCGATGCAGGAACCATACCCACAAGTATTGCCGCAGATAGTGCAAAAGAGACCGCCTTTCTAGTTAAAAACTTCATATAAATTAACCTCTTTTCTGATATTTATTGGCTTTATTTTGCACTTAATATTTTCGTAAACGGCGAAATTGCGAAAATACTAAATAAGCAGAAAAATACAAATAAACACCAACACATTTAGTATAACCGAAAACAAAAACGCTGTCAATAATAAATAAAAAAATTAAACGATTAAGTTTTAATTTCGTAAATTTATACATAATTCCAATCCGCATATTAGTAATCTTAAACAAAAATAGTGGAAGAAATATCAAACCGGATATTAACACTGCTGTTATTCCATAAAAAAAGTCCCCACATAAGTGAGGACTGATAATTTAATTTAAACAAGATCAATCAAGCTCAAAGGCACCGGTATAAAGCTGATAATATTTACCTTTTTGTGCTATAAGCTGTTCATGGTTTCCACGCTCAATTATTCTTCCCTGTTCCAGAACCATAATCACATCGGAATTTTTGATTGTAGACAATCTATGTGCAATTACGAATACCGTTCTGCCATACATCAAAGCGTCCATTCCGCTTTGAACTATCGACTCTGTTCTTGTATCGATACTTGACGTAGCTTCGTCCAGTATCATTACCGGAGGATCTGCAACAGCTGCCCTTGCAATAGAAATAAGCTGTCGCTGACCCTGTGACAATCCCGAACCGTCTCCCGAAAGCACTGTATTATATCCCTGAGGCAGTCTTGAAATAAAGCTATGTGCATTAACCAGTTTTGCAGCTGCTATACATTCTTCGTCCGTAGCCTCAAGATTACCGTAGCGTATATTATCCATAACTGTTCCGGTAAACAGGTTTACATCCTGCAAAACGATACCAAGAGAACGTCTTAAATCAGACTTATGAATTTTATTTATATTGATTCCGTCATATCTGATTTTTCCGTCAGCGATATCATAAAATCTGTTGATAAGATTTGTAATAGTTGTTTTTCCTGCTCCGGTTGCTCCTACAAAAGCTATTTTCTCTCCGGGCTTTGCATAAAGGGATACGTTATGGAGTACTATTTTATCGCTGTTATAACCAAAATCAACATCGTCAAAAACAATATCTCCCGTAAGCTTTGTATATGTTACCGTTCCGTCGCTGTGAGGATGCTTCCATGCCCACTGTCCCGTACGGCAATCTGCTTCTGTCAATTGATCGCCATCATATTTCGCATTGACAAGAGTAACATAGCCTTCGTCGGTTTCAGGCTGTTCGTCCATCATAGCAAAAATTCTTTTTGCTCCGGCAAGAGCCATTACAAATGAATTTATCTGCTGGGCGATCTGAGTTATAGGCTGTGTGAAGCTGCGGCTTAACTGTAAGAAAGAAGCGATAACACCAAGTGAAAGACCGCCCATATTTCCGATAGCCAACGCTCCTCCGAACATAGCTATAAGCACATACTGAACATGACCCAGATTACCCATAATAGGTCCGAGAATATTAACCAGCTTATTTGCTTCCGACGCATTTTCGCATAGCTCATCATTCAGCAGGTCAAAATCCTTTTCGGACTTCTCCTCATGGCAGAAGACCTTGACCACCTTCTGACCGTTTATCATTTCCTCGATATAACCGTTTACCTTACCCAGCGACTGTTGCTGCTTCACAAAATATTTTCCGCTTTTACCCGTAATTTTCTTTGCAAGAAGCATCATAAGAACGACTGTCAGCAAAACAAAAACCGTCATATAGATATTTGTTGCAATCATTGCGGCAAGAACTGAAATAATGGTAATAATCATAGAGCATATCTGAGGTATACTCTGAGTTATCATCTGTCGCAGGGTATCGGTATCGTTGGTATAACAGCTCATTATATCGCCGTGAGTATGAGTATCAAAATATTTTATCGGCAGTTTTTGCATATGAATAAACATTTCGTCACGGATATCCTTTAAAACGCCCTGTCCGATGCCTACCATAATTCTATTAAACAAGAGAGTTGCGATAACTCCCACAAGGTATATACCACCTACTATTAGAATAGCTCTTGTTAAACTTGTAATATCTGGTGTTGTACCAGTAAGTTTAGGAGTAATATATCCGTCAATCAGCTTTTGCAAAAACAGTGAGGATACTACACCTACAAGTGAACTGATTATAATACAGACGATTACAAAAAGGAATCTTAATTTATATCTGAAAATATAGCTCATAAGCCTTTTTAAAGTTTTTCCGTCCGGCTTCTGCATAGGTCCGTGATACTGATTTCTGCCCATTGGTCCTCTACTCATTTTCAGCTCCTCCTTTCACCTGTGATTCATAAACCTCACGGTAAATCTCATTATTCTTTATAAGCTCCTCATGAGTACCGCAGCCGTTGATTTCTCCGTCGTCAAGCACGATAATTATATCGGCTTCCTGAATTGATGAAATACGCTGAGCAACGATTATCTTAGTGGTATCGGGAATTTCCTCTCTGAATGCACGTCTTATCATTGCGTCTGTTGCAGTATCCACTGCACTTGTTGAGTCATCAAGAATAAGTATCTTAGGCTTTTTAAGCAAAGCTCTGGCAATACAAAGCCTTTGCTTCTGTCCGCCGGAGACATTGGCTCCTCCCTGCTCGATAAAAGTATCATATTTATCGGGAAATGTCTGAATAAAGGAGTCTGCCTGTGCAAGACGGCAAGCTCTTACCATTTCCTCATCGGTTGCATCTTCATTGCCCCAGCGAAGGTTATCTTTTATAGTACCCGAAAACAGCACATTTTTCTGAAGTACCATTGCGACCTCGTTACGGAGTGATTCTATATCATATTTCTTGACGTCTAATCCGCCTACCTCAACCGTTCCTTCAGTTGCGTCGTAAAGACGTGGGATAAGCTGAACCAGACTTGATTTGGAACTTCCCGTTCCGCCCACAACGCCAACGGTAGAGCCTGAGGGTATATTTATATTTATATTATTCAGGCAATGTCTGTCCGCCTTTCTTGAATAATCAAAGCACACATTTTTAAAGCTGATGCTGCCGTCTTTAACAGTATAAACAGGGTTTTCACCGTTAGTCAGATCGCTTTCCTCGTCAAGTATTTCAACAATTCTTTCGCAGGAAGCCCTTGACATTACCAGCATAACAAAAATCATAGAAAGCATCATAAGGCTCATAAGTATCTGGCTTGCATATGAAATAAGGCTCATAAGTTCTCCCGTTGTCATGGAACCGCCCACGATCAGCTTTGCACCCAGCCAGGAGATCATAAGCATACAGCCGTACATACAAAACTGCATTAGCGGACTGTTGAAAGCAAGCAGTTTTTCCGCCTTTGAAAAATCGTCATATATATCCTTTGAAACTCCCTTGAATTTATCAATTTCATGGTCTTCACGAACGAATGATTTTACTACTCTTATTCCGTGTAAATTTTCCTGAACAACATTATTGAGCTTATCATACCTCTTGAAAACTCTTTCAAAAACAGGATGAGCATGAGTCATAATAAGATAAAGTCCGCCGCCCAGGATCGGTATAGCACACAGAAAAACAAGGGAAAGCTCAGGGTTTACCGCAAACGCCATTATAAGCGAGAACACAAGCATTATCGGTCCTCTTACTGCTATTCTGATACACATCTGATATGCATTCTGAATATTGGTCACGTCTGTTGTCAGACGGGTAACAATACTTGCAGTAGAAAACTTATCTATATTGGAAAATCCATATTCCTGTACTTTATAATACATATCGTGACGAAGGTTTTTTGCAAATCCTGCCGAAGCATAAGCCGCATATTTACCTGACAACGCACCGAACGTCAAAGAAATAATACAGGATACCAAAACAAGCAGACCCATTTTTACAATATAGTGCATATCTCCTTTTTCTATACCGTTATCTATAAGCATTGCCATCAGAATAGGTATTACAACCTCCATTACCACTTCCAATGTCACAAATACAGGAGAGAGGATTGAATCTTTTTTATATTCTCTCACGCTATGTAAAAGTTTTTTTATCATGGTTACAAATTCTCCTTTCTTTAATCATGAATTATCCCAAAGGTTTTTAAGCATTTTTCTCATTATTCTGCAAAGCTCTTCCTGTTCTGTCTCAGTCACTCCCTGAAGCATCACCTGTTCGGTTTCTCTGCATTTCATTCTTACAAAATTATCATGCTCTCTGCCCTTTTCGGTAAGATATACCCTTACCTGACGCATATCCTTTTCATCCGCCACACGTTTTACAAGTCCGTCCTTTTCCATTTTTGAAAGAGAAACCGACACAGTAGGCGGAGTCAGATGGGTAAGCTTTACAAGCTCAAGCTGAGTTACTCCGTCATTATGGGCAAGATGAAAAAGCATACGTCTGTATCCGTGAGAAATATCCATACGCTCTGTTGCCCTTGAAACAGTTGTATTAAAAATCTTTGACAGATCATTTATATACATTGACGGCGTTACATCATCACTCTCAAGCATCTTTTGTATATGCTCTTTTATAA
>JBJERB010000080.1:1719-21454 GCA_051882055.1 Oscillospiraceae bacterium | reverse complement strand
ATCTCAAATCCAACGGGCGACCTCAGATCGCCCCTACAATTAAAATATGGTATTAAACCATTTGCAGGAGCGGTCTTTGACCGCCCGTCAACACATTAAGACTATATTATTCTACTTATAAAATCATTTATTTAATGCCGGATGTGTTCAGATAATCCGATATATTCTCTATACTTTCTGTAATAAGTGCTTTGAATTTCGGTGCCGCCTTATCTGCCATTTCCTGAACCTCCGCATGAGTAAGAGGATTATCTGTCATACCGCAGGCAAGATTTGATATACATGATATTCCACAGACTTTCATTCCCGCATGATTAGCCGTTATCGCCTCAACAGCTGTGGACATTCCCACTGCATCGGCACCCAATGTACGACACATTCTGATTTCCGCAGGAGATTCAAAGGACGGTCCGGTAAGCTGAAGATAAACTCCTTCCTGTAATTTTATATCCAGCTCTTTTGCAGAATTTCTTATAATATCGCAAAGCTTTTTATTATATATTTCGCTCATGTCCGGGAATCTTGTTCCCAGTTTATCTAAATTAGAGCCAATAAGAGGATTGGGAACAAAGCTTGAAATATGGTCGGTTATAAGCATAAAATCTCCCGCCGTAAAATCTGCGTTTACTCCCCCCGATGCGTTTGTAAGAAACAGAACTTTAGCCCCCATCATTGCCATAAGCCTTGCGGGCAATACCACATCGGTCATAGGATAGCCCTCATAATAATGCACTCTTCCCTGCATAACAACAACAGGAACTCCGTTGACATAACCAAACACAAAACGACCTTTATGACCCTCTACCGTTGACCTTGGAAATCCTTTTATGTCTTCATAATTTATCGTTGAATGGATCTCCACAGCAGATTCTGCATAATCTCCTAAACCCGAGCCTAACACCAATGCAATTTCAGGTTTAAAATCTATTTTCTTTTTTATGCAGTTGTAGCACTGCTCCAGTTTATCATAAGCTGTCATATCATCAATCCTCCGCAAAGTATTCTGTATTTAGTTTACATTATTTAAAACAGTTCGTCAAGAATGACAGCAAAAAGCAATTATAAATATCCAATAAAATCCTATATAAAAGATGCAATTGTAAAAAATATGTTAACTCGGTCTTATTTCAAAAAAAATTGTGAAAAAGACTTGCAAAATTATCCGTTTTGTGTTTTAATATACTTAAAGAATTATGTCCTTAAAGAAGCTGAGTGCTCTTAAGTAATTTCTTTATTTTAAAAATAAAAATTATATGAAAGGCGGAATTAATTAATGAGCGTAAAAATTATTAACGGTCAGTCCATTCCAAACATGCCATGGCAGGACAAGCCTGCTGACTGCAAAGATGTAATCTGGAGATATGACTCAAACCCTGTTATACCCAGAGATCTTCTTCCTACATCAAATTCAATTTTCAACAGTGCTGTTGTAACATTTGAAGGCAAATTTGCCGGTGTGTTCCGTGTTGACGATAAGGAAAGAAATATGTCTCTCCATGCAGGATTTTCCGACGACGGTATCCACTGGAACATCAATCCTGACAGAATCCAGTTTGTTCAGGCTGACAAGTCAACCGAAGACGTAAACACATGGGGCTATGGTTATGACCCAAGATGCTGCTTTATCGAAGACAGATACTGGATCACATGGTGCAACGCTTATGACTGGAAGCCTACAATCGGCGTTGGCTATACATTTGATTTCAAAACTTTCTATCAGTGTGAAAACGCTTATCTGCCATTTAACAGAAACGGCGTTCTCTTCCCAAGAAAGATCAATGATAAGTATGTAATGTTCTCAAGACCTTCAGACTCAGGTCATACACCTTTCGGCGATATGTATCTTTCACAGTCTCCCGATATGAAATACTGGGGCGAGCATCGTCACGTTATGGGACCTTTCAAGCCTTGGGAATCAAAGAAGATCGGTGCAGGTCCTATTCCAATCGAAACTTCCGAGGGATGGCTTGTATTCTATCACGGAGTTCTTGAATCATGCAATGGATTTGTTTACAGCTTCTCTGCTTGTATTCTTGACATTGACGAGCCTTGGAAAGTTAAATACAGATGCGGCGAATACCTCATCAATCCTCGTGAATCATACGAGTGCATCGGCGACGTTCAAAACGTTACTTTCCCATGTGCTACTCTCTGCGACGCTGATACAGGAAGAATCGCAATTTACTACGGTTGTGCAGATACATGCGTTGGTATGGCATTCACAACTGTTGATGACGTTGTTGAATATGTAAAATCTCATTCTTCAATGAGCGATATCTAATTTTAGCTTTAAAAGCTGTATCACGTTTTTGTGGTACAGCTTTTGTTATCTCATTAATTCTGAAAGGATAAATCATTATGAAACGGTTTTTATCTGTTCTGCTCACAGCAATGATTCTTATCGTATCAGTCGGCTGTGAAAGCTCCGACAAATCGTCAAAAAGCGACAGCTCAAATATTGAAACCGTCAAAGGATTCCATGTTGACGGAACAAAGCTCCTTGACGCTAACGGAAACGAGTTTGTCATGCGTGGCGTAAACCATGCTCACACATGGTACAAAGATGACTCTGTCATTGCATTGAAAGCTATTGCAAATACAGGTGCCAACGCTGTAAGAATTGTTCTTGCCGACGGCGACAAATGGGAAAAGGACGACGTTGATTCGGTGAAAAATCTTATTTCATTGTGCAAGGAAAACAACATGATCGCAGTGCTTGAAGTACATGACCCTACAGGTGTAAATTCTTCAAAATTACTGGACAGTGCGGTAGATTACTGGATTGAGATAAAAGACGCACTGATAGGTCAGGAAGAGTATGTAATTCTCAACATTGCAAACGAATGGTCCGGTGCATGGGACAGCGATCCTTGGCGTGAAGGATATCTTAACGCAGTACCCAAGCTGAGAGAAGCCGGAATAAAGAATACTATTCTTATAGACAGTGCCGGCTGGGGACAGTATCCGCAGTCTGTTGAAGACTATGGCAAGGAAGTTTTTGAATCGGATCCGCTGAAAAACACAATGTTTTCAGTACACTTCTACGGAAGTGCAGGGGGAAACAAGCATAAAATCAAATACACCCTTGACAACATAAGGGATCAGGGATTGTGTATATGCGTGGGAGAATTCGGATATACACATACTGACGGAGATGTTGATGAGGATTACATAATGCAATACTGCACAGAGCAGAACATCGGATATCTGGGCTGGAGCTGGAAAGGCAACAGCGGCGGCGTTGAATATCTTGATATTGCAGAAGAATGGGACGGTTCAAAGCTGTCTGCCGATTGGGGAGAAAAGCTGATCAACGGCGAATACGGTATAAAGAAAACATCAAAAATATGCAGTGTTTTTGAAGAATCAAAGAATTAAATAAGCAATTACAATTAACGGGAACTGTTGCGGTAAATCAACAGTTCCCGTTTTTACATAAATTCTATTCTATTTAAAATTAAAACATGAAGAAAATCTTTTGGCAACAGGCACAAACTCAAAATGATTATCAAGGAATCTGCCAAACAAGCCTATAAAAACTCCATTAAGACAGGTCATTATAATTGTTCCCACACCTATTCCCACAAATCCTCTAAACAATATCAAAGTCATTATTATTGCCGTTATCAGACATAACAAATCAAAAAGCATCTTGAACCTTGTTCTGTTAAACCCGTATTTTGCACTTATCCCTTTTACAAAAAAATCATAGACCTGAGGATAAAGATAAGTCCTGTAGAAAAGAGCAACAGAAAAAGAAGTCATAAGCATTCCAACCGCAAACAGTATTATCCTTATATACATTGGCATACTTCCCGGCACGGTAATATCCGGATTAAACAACGGAACAATAAAACGCCATATATCCAACACTGCTCCGTAAATAAGGCAAGTGATAAACGAACTGAAATATACTATTTTTACTTTTTTCATTAAAATGCAAAACACGATAAACAGTAATCCCTGCACAATATATTCACACTGACCAAAAGTGAAAAATGTAAACTTCTGACTTAATATGTATGCAGGAGCAACAATCATTGACACCCCGAAATCTGTAGAAGTTATCATTGCCACGGAAAATGACAGTATTAAAATGGCTGCCAGATATACAAGCTCGCTGCAAATTACTACTTTCTTGCCTTTCAATATTCTCACGACCTTTATTTTTCTTGTGTTTATTAACTATTTTTATCTGAAATTTCATTCAAATATAGTCTTATATAAACACAAAATCATATCCCATACGAATTTCATTATTCTATTAATTATATCATGAATTCTTTCAGAAATCAAATTTATTGACACCAATCACGAAAATATGATATAATTCAAAAAACGATCATTTTATTATTCCGCAGGCAATTTTTTCTCCTGAATTTCCCGAAGGCTGGGTGCGGTATTGCCTATATTATTCTATGTACAAAACAGAACAGCGGTGATTACATGACAAAAAAACAATATCTTGACTTTTGCAAAACTATCCCCGGAAGTATAATTGATCAGCCGTTTAACGGGGATTTCATCACATATACAGCAAGACATTCAGACAGCGGGAAATGGTTCGCTTTGATAATGGAGCTGGACGGAAAGCCTATTGTAAACCTTAAATGTGAACCCATGCAGGCGGACTTTTTCAGAAGCGTTTACAAAAGCGTTATTCCGGCATATCATATGAACAAAACTCATTGGAACACCGTTTTTCTACAAGGGGATACCCCCGATGAAGTGATCAGGCAAATGACATTTGACAGCTTCAAGCTGACGGATAAGAGAGGAAAGTCCAAAATAAAGGAAATGTGATAAATCGCTGAAAATTGTCTTTTTAACTTGATTATTGTCCTAAAACATGATATAATTCTTACATGGAATTTAATCAGAATTCATTTAAGATTTTCATATATTTAAACGAAAGGAGCTTTTTATGAATAATAAAGGTAAAATCAAAAGACCGCTTGTATTCATAGCTTCATTCATAATTATTGCCGTTTTTTGCTGGGCATTCAGTATTGTCTGGAACGATTATTACAACAGCGACATGCTTGACCCTTTCTGGCATAACGGTAATATTCTCATGATTTGTATTTATGCCGTTATCTATGTGTTTTTCACCAAAAGCTTTAACGGTTTCAGAATCGGGTACTTAAAATGGATGGGGCTGTTAGGGTCTCAGGCTTTGGGAATAATAGCTACCAACATAGTTTTGTTCATCCAGATAAGCCTTATCGGCAGAGGACGTTTAAGTGCTGTTCCTATGATTGCACTTACAGCTTGTGAAATAGTTTTTGCAGGGATATGGGGATTTCTGTTTACAAAATTATTTGCAAAAATATATCCTCCAAGACGTATGATTATAGTTTACGGCAATGTAAATGCTAAAGATCTTGTACGCAAGATGAGCAACCGACCCGACAAATACATGATTTGTGCTTCAATAAGCTGCAATGAAGACCTTGAATACATTAAAGAGCAGATTTTAAAATATGAAGCGGTCATTATTTCCGATGTGCCAAATAAAATAAGAAACAAGCTTATTAAATTTGCACTTGACAAATCAATCAGAACTTACATAAACCCAAAACTTTCAGACATTATTATCAGGGGTGCTGAGGATTTCCATCTTTTTGATACTCCTCTGCTCCTCAGCCGCAACGACGGACTTTCTCTTGAACAATCAATGGCTAAACGATTTCTGGATATTCTCTTTTCGTTTATTGCCCTTGCAATTACTTCGCCGTTTCTGCTTATAACGGCTATTGCAATCAAATGCTACGACGGAGGACCTGTATTCTATTCTCAAGAGAGATTAACCACCGGCGGAAAGGTTTTCAAGGTACATAAATTCCGCAGCATGATTGTAAATGCCGAAAAAGACGGAGTTGCCCGCCTTGCAAGCCAAAAGGATGACAGAATCACCCCCATAGGAAAAATAATAAGAACGATCCGATTTGACGAGCTTCCACAGCTTATAAACATCTTAAAGGGAGATATGTCTTTTGTGGGACCTCGTCCGGAACGCCCGGAGCTTACTAAGAAATACTGTGAAACCATGCCGGAATTCAGCTATAGACTCAAAGTAAAGGCAGGACTCACAGGATATGCACAGATCATGGGCAAATACAACACAACGCCATATGATAAACTAAAGCTTGATTTGATGTACATTGAGCATCAGTCAATATGGCTTGATTTGAAAATTATTCTCATGACCATAAAAACATGCTTTGTTCCCGACGCCACAGAAGGCGTAACCGGCGAGCTTCCTATGGAAACTCACCGTCAGGAAACAGAAGAAAAAGTATTGAACAGATAATTATTAACAGACTGTTATACGTTATGATTTGCAAATCACAAACGTATAACAGTTATTTTTTAACTTGCCTGTTAACAAAAAAAGTTACGGAATGGACACAGAAAGGAAACAGCCAAACTTTTCGTGGCGAATTTTGCGTTTTTTGTGCAAAACGCCGTTTTTACGGTATTTAAACAAATATCATGTTACTTTCCTTGACATTTGACTTTTCTTGCTTTATAATAGTATATTGTATCATAATGGACTTTTGTACCTTTTTTCATCGATGATTTTACAAAATAAGGTGAAGAATTGTGCGAGTTTTTCATAATTTTATTCAAAAATCTTTGTCTAATCTGCATTTTTATTAATGTGGATTTTACAGATGTTTTACAGTTTTATTAAGGAGTGATTAAGCCTATGGTGAATGTCAAGGACGTAAAACTTGGCAAAAATACTCGAAAGAGCTTTGCTAAGATTGACGAAGTCTTGGAAATGCCAAATCTTATCGAGGTTCAAAAGAACTCATACCAGTGGTTTTTGGACGAGGGTCTGAAAGAAGTTTTCAGAGACGTTTCGGTTATTACCGACTATAACGGCACTCTGGAGCTTAGTTTCGTTGACTATCGTTTTGATGAAGAACCCAAATATTCCATTGCTGAATGCAAAGAACGTGACGTAACCTATGCTGCGCCTTTGCGTGTAACTGCAAGACTTAACAACACCGAAACAGGTGAAATTAAGGAATCGGAAGTTTTTATGGGCGACTTCCCTCTTATGACTGACAGCGGTACGTTCGTTATTAACGGAGCTGAGCGTGCTATTGTGTCACAGCTTGTTCGTTCACCGGGCGTTTACTACGCATTCGACAAAGACAAAACCGGAAAGGATCTCTTCAAGGCAACTGTTATCCCAAACAGAGGTGCTTGGCTTGAATATGAGATGGATTCAAACGATGTTGTCTATGTAAGAATTGATAAAAACAGAAAGATTCCTATCACAACATTTATCCGTTCTATCGGTATCGGTACCGACGAGGAAATCGAAAAAGTATTCGGTCACGATGAAAGACTCAATCAGACTATACTCCAGAAGGATCAGACAAAAAACCGTGAGGAAGCACTTTTGGAAGTTTATAAAAAGCTTCGTCCCGGCGAACCTCCCACAGTGGACAGTGCCGTTACTCACCTGAACAATCTTTTCTTTGACGCAAGAAGATACGATCTTTCAAGATTCGGACGTTACAAATATAATAAAAAACTGGGCGTAGGCTCACGTCTTTCAGGTCATGTTCTTTCAAGACCTGTTGCAAATCCTCTTACAGGAGAGATTATGGCAGAAGCCGGAGAGCTTATCAAATTCGATAAAGCAATGGAAATCGAAAATGCCGGCGTAACAGAGGTTTTCGTTACCGTTGAGGTAAAAGAAATGGTTACTTCCGCTTCCACAGGCGAAACAGTTGCTAAAATGGAAGAATGCGAAGTTAAGATCATCGGCAACGGAATGGTTGACATTTCTAACTTTGTTGATTTTGACGCTTCTGAGATTGGAATAAACGAAAAGGTTTCCTTCCCCGTACTCAAAGAAATTCTTGAAGAATCGGAATCGGAAGAAGAAATCAAAGAAAATATTAAAGCAAGAGCGGACGAGCTTATTCCAAAGCACATCGTAATAGACGATATTATTGCGACCGTTTCTTATTTCCTTAACCTTTGCGAAGGCGTTGGTTCGGTAGACGATATCGACCACCTGGGCAACAGAAGAATCCGTTCCGTAGGCGAGCTGCTTCAGAATCAGTTCAGAATCGGCTTCACAAGAATGGAAAGAGTAATCCGTGAAAGAATGAATATTCAGTCACAGGATATGGATGTTATTACACCTGCCGCTCTTATCAACATTCGTCCTATAACTGCTGCAATCAAGGAATTCTTCGGTTCTTCACCGCTTTCACAGTTTATGGATCAGAACAATCCTCTTGCAGAGCTTACTCATAAAAGACGTCTTTCGGCTCTCGGACCCGGAGGTCTTTCAAGAGACCGTGCAGGATTTGAGGTTCGTGACGTTCACTATACTCATTACGGAAGAATGTGTCCTATCGAAACGCCTGAAGGTCCTAATATCGGACTTATCTCATACCTTGCTTCATTTGCAAGAATCAATGAGTACGGCTTTATTGAAGCTCCTTACCGTAAGGTTGATAAGGAAACAGGTGTTGTTACCGACGAAGTAGTTTATATGACAGCCGATGTTGAGGACAACTATATGGTAGCTCAGGCTAACGAGCCTCTGACAGAAGACCACAAGTTTGCAAGAGCTAAAGTAAACGGCAGATACCGTGACCAGATCCTTGAGATCGAAAGAGAAAAAATCGACTTCATGGACGTTTCTCCTAAAATGGTGGTATCTGTTGCTACAGCTTGTATTCCGTTCCTTGAAAACGATGACGCAAACCGTGCTCTCATGGGTTCAAACATGCAGCGTCAGGCTGTTCCCCTTCTGAAAACAGAATCGCCTATCGTCGGCACAGGTATGGAATACAAAGCCTGCGTTGACTCCGGCGTTGCCGTAGTATCAAAAGCGGCAGGCGTTGTTGAAAGCGTTGACGCAGACAAAATCGTTGTAAGAGAAGATGACGGAAATCTCCGCACATATCACCTTACAAAATTCAAGCGTTCAAATGCAGGAACCTGTACAAATCAGCGTCCTATCGTTGAAAAGGGAGAAAGAATTGAAGAACATCAGGTTATCGGCGACGGTCCCGCTACTTCAAACGGCGAGCTTTCCCTTGGTAAAAATGCTCTTATCGGTTTCATGACATGGGAAGGTTACAACTACGAAGATGCTGTTCTGCTTAACGAAAACCTGGTAAGACAGGATAAATACACTTCAATTCACATTGAAGAATATGAAATCGAGTCCCGTGACACTAAGCTCGGACCCGAAGAAATTACAAGAGATTTGCCTAACGTAGGTGAAGACGCACTTAAAGATCTGGACGAAAACGGTATTATCCGTATCGGTGCAGAAGTTCGTGCAGGAGATATCTTGGTAGGTAAGGTTACGCCTAAGGGTGAGACCGAGCTTACCGCCGAGGAAAGACTTCTCAGAGCTATTTTCGGTGAAAAAGCAAGAGAAGTAAGAGATAATTCACTTAAAGTTCCGCACGGCGAATCCGGTATCGTAATCGACGTTAAAATCTTTACCCGTGAAAACTGCGACGAGCTTTCTCCCGGAGTTAACATGCTGGTAAGATGCTATATCGCACAGAAGAGAAAAATCTCTGTGGGAGATAAAATGGCAGGACGTCACGGAAACAAGGGTGTTGTTTCACGTATCCTCCCTCAGGAAGATATGCCTTTCCTTGAAGACGGAACACCGCTTGATATCGTGCTTAATCCTTTGGGCGTACCTTCACGTATGAACATCGGTCAGGTACTTGAAGTTCATCTCGGTATGGCTGCAAAGGCACTTGGCTGGAAGATCATGACCCCTGTATTCGACGGAGCTCACGAAGAGGATATCCGTGAATGCTTCAAAATGGCTAATCAGCATCACCTTGAACACAAAGATGATGAATTTACTCTCCATACCATGGATGAGGTTATCAATACAAACGCTCTGAGCATGAGCGAGGACGGAAAGTTTACCGTATACGACGGAAGAACCGGAGAAAAATTCGACAACAAGGTTACAGTCGGATATATGTATTACCTCAAGCTCCACCATCTGGTTGACGATAAGATCCATGCACGTTCAGTAGGTCCTTATTCACTGGTTACTCAGCAGCCTCTGGGCGGTAAAGCTCAGTTCGGCGGACAGAGATTCGGTGAAATGGAAGTTTGGGCTTTGGAAGCTTACGGTGCAGCTTATACTCTTCAGGAAATTCTTACGGTTAAATCAGACGATACAATCGGACGTGTCAAGACTTACGAAGCTATCGTCAAAGGACAGAATGTTCCTAAGCCCGGTATTCCCGAAGCATTCAAGGTTCTTATTAAAGAACTTCAGTCTCTTGCACTTGACGTCAAGGTACTTGACATCAACAACGAGGAGATTGATCTTAAACAGAGCTTTGATGAGGACGATGATTTTGTTCCTCACGCTTCAAACGAAGAAAACATGAATTATGATCTGGATAACGACGATTTGAACGAAGGCTTTATGGCTGAAGATGAAAACGGAGTTTCAGAACTTGATTCAGACGATGATTTCACAGATGAGGACAATCTGGATGAATCTGATTTGTTTTTAGATGATGACGAGTAATTATCAATAAGGTAATGGAGACCTTTTATAAGCGTCTTAGCTGCCTTACAGATGATATTTACAACCTATACTATACAGGAAGAGGGTACTATTATTGGAATTTAATGAATTTGAATCAATAAAAATCGGACTGGCATCACCTGATAAAATCAGAGAATGGTCATACGGTGTTGTTGAGAGACCCGAAACAATAAATTATCGTACGCAAAAGCCTGAAAAAGACGGTTTGTTCTGTGAGAAAATTTTCGGACCGACCAAGGACTGGGAATGTCACTGTGGAAAATACAAAAAGATCCGTTTTAAAGGCAAAGTCTGCGAACGCTGCGGCGTTGAAGTAACCCGTGCAAAGGTTCGCCGTGAAAGAATGGGACACATTGAGCTTGCGGCACCTGTTTCTCACATCTGGTACTTTAAGGGTACGCCTTCAAGAATCGGTCAGATGCTTGAGATTTCACAGAAAAGACTTGAAGAAGTTCTTTATTTTACAAAATATATTGTAATTGATCCCGGAAATACCGGCCTTACAAAATGTCAGCTTCTCAGCGAGGTTGATTATCTTGAAATGCGTGAGAAATACGAAGACGAATTCAAGGCGGGCATGGGAGCAGAAGCTATCAAAGAGCTTTTGCAGGAAATCGATCTTGACAAGCTTTCAGCCGAACTCAAAGCTGAGCTTAAGGATCTGCCTTCAGGTCAGAAGAGAATCAAGCTTCTTAAAAGACTTGAAATTGTGGAAGCTTTCAGACTTTCGGGCAATCGCCCCGAATGGATGATACTCGACGTTGTTCCGGTTATTCCGCCTGAACTTCGTCCTATGGTAATGCTGGACGGCGGAAGATATGCAACCTCCGACCTCAACGACCTTTACAGACGTGTTATAAACAGAAATAACCGTCTTAAGAGAATGCTTGAGCTTGAAGCTCCGGATATTATCATCAGAAATGAAAAGAGAATGCTGCAGGAAGCCGTTGACGCACTTATCGACAACGGCCGTCACGGCAGACCTGTTACAGGACCTAACAACCGTGCATTTAAATCTCTTTCGGATATGCTTAAAGGTAAACAGGGACGTTTCCGTCAGAACCTTTTGGGTAAGCGTGTTGACTATTCAGGACGTTCGGTTATCGTTGTAGGACCGGAGCTGAAAATGTATCAGTGCGGTCTTCCTAAGGAAATGGCTCTTGAATTGTTCAAGCCTTTTGTAATGAAAAGACTTGTTGACACAAATCCTTCTATTAATATAAAATCAGCAAGAAAGATGGTTGACCGTGCTAAGCCGGAAGTTTGGGACGCTCTTGAAAATGTAATTCAGGGACATCCTGTAATGCTTAACCGAGCACCTACTCTTCACAGACTTGGTATTCAGGCATTTGAACCGGTACTTGTAGAAGGACGTGCAATCAAGCTTCATCCGCTGGTATGTACTGCATTTAATGCTGACTTCGACGGTGACCAGATGGCTGTTCACCTTCCTATCTCGGCAGAAGCTCAGGCAGAAGCAAGATTCCTTATGCTTGCAGCTAACAACCTGCTCAAGCCGTCAGACGGACGTCCTGTTGCCGTTCCTTCACAGGATATGCTGCTTGGTTCTTATTATCTTACTCTTCTCAAGCCGGGCGAAAAAGGCGAAGGAAAAGTATTCCGTGATGTGAATGAAGCTTTGATGGCTTATGACGCAGGAGATGTATCTCTTCATGCAGCTATCAAAGTCAAAATCACAAAACAGATCGGAGACAAACAAGTTTCAAAAATTATCGACGCAACTGTGGGCCGCCTGATATTCAACGAAAATATACCTCAGGATCTGGGATATGTAGACAGAACAAATTCAGACAAGCAATTTGACCTTGAAATCTCATTCTTGGTTAAGAAAGGTCAGATGTCCGACCTTATCGACAGATGCATTCAGCGTCACGGAACTACAGCAACTTCCGAAGTACTTGACAGAATTAAAGCTTTGGGATATAAATACTCAACAAAATCTGCAATTACAGTAGCTGTATGCGATGCGGAAATTCCTGACGAAAAGAAAGATATTCTTGCTCGTGCAGACGCCGCAGTAGATGTAATTGACAGACAATACAAGAGAGGTTATATCTCTCGTGAAGAAAAATCAAAGAAATTTATCGAAATCTGGAACAATGCAACCGATGAAGTTACCGAAGCTCTTAAAAAGGGTCTTGATCCTTACAACCCAATTAACATGATGGCTGATTCGGGTGCCCGTGGTAGTATCAACCAGATCCGTCAGCTGGCAGGTATGCGTGGACTTATCGCCAACACATCAGGTTCCACAATCGAAATGCCTATTCGTGCTAATTACCGTGAAGGTCTGAACGTTCTGGAATACTTCATTTCTTCCCGTGGTGCGAGAAAAGGTCTTGCCGATACAGCCCTCAGAACTGCCGACTCAGGTTATCTTACAAGACGTCTTGTCGATGTTTCTCAGGATGTTATTATCCGTGAAGAGGACTGTGGTACACATAATGGTATTGACGTATTTGAAATCCGCAACGGCAGAGAGAAAATCGAGCCTCTGTCTGAAAGACTTCTGGGACGTTATCTTGTTGAAGATCTTAAAGATCCGAATACTGGTGAGATAATCGTTTCACACAACAAGCTTATGAACGAGCATGACGCACAGAAAGTTGTTGCAGCTCTTGAAGCAGAGGGCAAAGACAGAATTGCTATCCGTTCTGTTCTTCAGTGTGAATGTAAACACGGAGTATGTGCTAAATGCTATGGTGCTAACCTGGCAAACGGCAATGAGGTACAGGTAGGCGAAGCTGTTGGTGTAATTTCAGCTCAGTCTATCGGCGAACCCGGTACACAGCTTACAATGAGAACATTCCACACCGGTGGTATCGCTTCGGCAGAAGATATCACACAGGGTCTTCCCCGTGTTGAAGAATTGTTTGAAAGCAGACGTCCAAAGGGTGCGGCTATTATCTCAAGACTTGACGGTACAGTCCGCATAGAAGAAGTTAAGAAAACAAAACAGATTACCGTTACAAACGAAGATCTTGAAAACGGTCCGGAACAGGAAAGCTACACTATTCCTTACGGTTATAAGATTAAAGTTCACGACGGTGACACTGTTAAGGCAGGAGAACCTATGACAGAAGGTTCTATTTATCCTGCTGATATCCTTGCAGTAAACGGAATTCAGGCTGTTCAGAACTACATTATTACCGAAGTTCAGAAGGTTTACCGTTTACAGGGTGTTGATATCAACGACAAGCATATCGAAGTAATTGTTCGTCAGATGATGAGAAAAGTCAAAGTTGAAGATTCAGGCAGCAGTTATCTTCTTCCGGGTTCATTGGTTGACAAGCAGGAAATTGCTTCAATCAATGAAGAAATCCAGAAAGAGATTGACGCCGGAGATATCAATGCAAGACTTGTTACAACAACTCCTGTGCTTCAGGGTATCACAAAGGCTTCATCTTACTCAGACAGCTTCCTGTCGGCTGCTTCATTCCAGGAGACTACAAAGGCTCTTACAGATGCAGCTATCAAGGGCAAGACTGATAAGCTTATGGGTCTTAAAGAAAACGTTATTATCGGTAAGCTTATTCCTGCCGGAACAGGTATGGACGTTTACAACAATGTTCAGATTGTTAAAAACGAAAGCTCCAATTTAACAGACAGCATATACAACATTTAATTTGGATACAAGGAACCCCGACTTGCTTTATGCAGGTCGGGGTTCTCTTTATATATTCAAAAAAACAATTTATTTTTTCTCAATCAAGCATACCGCCGTGGCAGAAATACCTTTACCTTCCCCGGTAAAGCCCAGTTTCTCTTCCGTAGTTGCTTTGACGGAAACACAGCTTACATCAATACCACAGGCTTTTGCAATATTTTCACGCATTTGTTCTATAAACGGTGCAAGCTTAGGTGCCTGTGCAACAACTGTAGAGTCAATATTGCAGATTATATATCCATGCTCGTTAAAAATCTTCATCACATATTCCAACAGCTTTATACTGTCAGCCCCCTTGTACTCAGGGTCGGTATCGGGAAAATGCTTTCCGATATCTCCTAAGGCTGCCGCTCCGAGAAGTGAATCCATTACAGCATGAGTAAGAACATCAGCATCGGAATGTCCCAACAAACCTTTTTCATAGGGAATTTCCACACCACCCAGAATCAGTTTTCTGTCCTCACACAGCTTATGAACATCATATCCATGTCCTATTCTCATGGCATTTCCCTCCTATACTTCTGAATAGTTTCCCAGGAACTTAAAGTATGAAAGCTCTGAATTAAGCTCATTAATAAGCTTGGCAACATCGGGAGATGTAATTTTACCCTCAAAATCCAGATAGAAAATAACGTCAAAATCTGTATTTGCAATAGGCATGCTTTCAATCATGCATAGGTTAAGCCCCGCTACGGAAAACTTTGTCAACAGTCGGTAAAGGGATGACGACGTATGGGGAACCGCAAGAGATACAGACACGATATTTGCATTTTCGGCACATAAAGTCTTGTTGGAAATCAACATGAATTTAGTGTAATTCTCCTGTGCGTCGGCAATTCCCGTTTCAAGTATTTCAAGCCCCAGCTCTTTGGCACAAACCTGAGAACATATTGCACCCAACGGCTTATCCGAGCCTTTAATATAACAAGCTGCAAGAGATGTATTAGAGTAAGTATGGGTTTTAAATCCGTGACCTTTTATGAAATTTGAACACTGCATTATTCCCTGCTCATGAGAATATATGGACTTTATATCCTCCAATTTTACGCCCGGTTTTACAGCAAGACAATGATCTGCTTTAACCTTTGTTTCGGCACAGATTTTAAAATTGTGTTCTCTCATAAGGCTATAAGTCTGAACAACCGAACCTGTTGTACTGTTTGCAATGGGAAGTACTCCGAATTCCGCCTCTCCCCTCTCAACAGCTTCAAACACCTCATCAAAAGACTCATAAAAAACAGGTGTTCCCTCTTTAACAAACTGAGTACTTGCAATATGAGAATAAGATCCTACTGTTCCCGGAACGGCGACAACATGATTTCCCGTCAGATCCAACGGCTGAAACTCCACACGGCTGTTTTCTGCAAAAAACTTCTGAAACTGCTTGCACTTTGATATATCCATCAATGTTGTGAACAGCACTTCCGCTGAATTACCCAGTTCATCAGGCACACTGCTGCGTACTTTATTTATTATTTCTTTTTCTCGGTCAGCCTGAAACACAGGCATATTATTTGCAATTTTGTATTCTGCAACCTGAAAACTGCAATCCATACGTTTTTTAAAAAGCTCTATTATTTCTTCATCAATTTTATTAATGTCCTGTCTAAGCTCTGAAAGCTCCATTTCTATTCCCCTTTAATATATTAATATTAAAAACAGTATATCATATTTCCGCTTTAAAATCAAGAAAAAGCTACAACGAATGTAAAAACAAGCCGAATTAATTATAAAAAAACGGTTATTATAAAAAATATAGAATAACATGGAGAGTGGTTTTATGAATTCGGTATGGGAAATTGATTCAGAGCTTCCCAAATTTCCCGCCCTTGAAAAGGATATAAGCACAGATGTACTAATAATAGGCGGCGGATTGGCAGGAGTTCTCACTGCATATTTTTTGCAGGAAAAAGGAATAGATTATACCCTTGTTGAAAAAGACAGGATTTGCAGCGGTATCACTAAAAATACAACAGCAAAAATCACATATCAGCACGGACTTGTTTATCAAAAGCTATTGAAAAGCTACGGACTTGAAAAAGCACAGATGTATTTACAGGCAAACAAAAAAGCCTTTGACAAGTATGCGTGGATGTGCAGGGACATAGACTGTGATTATGAAATCAAAGATAACTATGTCTACTCTGAGGATAACAGAAAAAAACTTGAAGATGAAATCCGGGCTTTGGAGAGAATTAATCTAAAAGCTGAGTTTTGCGAAAATATCCCCATCCCTGTAAAGACTGTCGGAGCGATTAAATTTCCCGATCAGGCACAGTTTAATCCGCTGAAGTTTATTTCACATATTGCAAAAGGGCTTAATATATATAAAAATACTTTTGTACGTGAAATGATTGGGAATACAGCTGTCACCGATAAAGGAAAAATCAATGCAAAGCAAGTTATAGTAACCACCCATTTCCCGTTTATCAACAAGCACGGCAGCTATTTTCTGAAGCTATATCAACACCGCTCGTATGTTATTGCACTTGAGAACGCACAGAATGTACACGGAATGTATGTCGATGAAAACAAAAAAGGAATGTCTTTCAGAAACTATAAAAACTTTCTGCTAATTGGAGGAGGCGGACACCGCACAGGCAAAAAGGGCGGAAACTGGAAGGAGCTTCGTGATTTTGCCAGTCTGTATTATCCACAGTCGCAGGAAAGGTTTTTCTGGGCTGCACAGGATTGCATGAGTCTTGACAGTATTCCGTATATAGGTCCATATTCAAAATCCACTGAAAATTTATATGTGGCTACCGGCTTTAACAAATGGGGCATAACGAGTTCTATGACTGCGGCAATGCTTTTAAGCGACATGATTCAGGGCAAGCACAACGAAACATCGGAAGTGTTCAATCCGTCAAGAAACATATTAAAACCCCAGCTTTTAATAAACGGATTTGAAGCGGTAACAAACCTGCTGACAATTTCCAAAAAGCGATGTCCTCATATGGGCTGTGCCTTGAAATGGAACGACGAAGAACATTCCTGGGACTGTCCATGCCACGGTTCACGGTTCACCGAGAACGGAAAAGTAATTGACAATCCCTCAAACGGAGATCTTAAATAATAACAAACAACGCCTCGTTGACAACAATCAACGAAGCGTTAATTTTTTCTTCTAAATGTATTCCTTCACTAATTCTTCAATAGATTTTGGTGTTCTTAACTGTTCACGGTCAATACGGGTAGGATATATCTCAATCCCGTAATCTTCCAGTGCCGAAAAAAGCTCTATAAAAGCATATGAATCCAGTAAACCGCTGTCTATCAGATCAAAATCCGGGTTGTATACATTATCATCTTCACATATGTCATATAAAATCTTTGGTATGTCTATCATATTTCCTCAAGCCTCGCTCTGTCTGTTTTTCCGTTTTTATTCAATGGAATGGAATTGATCCTTATTATGCTTTTAGGTATCATATATGCGGGGAGCAGTTTTGAAAGCCTACTTTTTATTCCGGCAATATCCATGTCGTTTTCAGTGACAATATAAGCCTTAATGGTTTTGACCGTTTTGCTGCTGCCCTTATATTTTGCAACGGCAACTGCATTTTTCACTCCGTCAATTTTAAGCAAATTGCTTTCAATATCTCCAAGCTCTATCCTATAGCCCAAATATTTTATTTGATTGTCTTTTCTGCCCACGCAATATAACAAATCATTCTCAATATATCCGCAGTCTCCGGTTCTATAGCAGTCAATACCGCCGTTTTTAAAATATCCCCCTGTAATGCTCCCCAGATATCCTCTGAATACGCTTTTTCCCTTTAACAGGATTTCATCATTGCATACTTGAATATCACAAGCAGAGTTATTAATATTCCCCACAGGCAGATATTTACCTTTCAGCATATCGTCTGTTATTGTCACTGCACAAACTGCCGAAGTAGCCTCAGTAGGTCCATATGCATTTATAATTTCAAGCCTTGGAAATCGGGCCTTTATTTTTTGTGCAACCGTAACATCCAACGGTTCTCCGCAAAAATACATACATTTAAGCTCCGGATAGTTTTCAGAGTTAAAGCTTCCATTTAAAAGCAGCATCTTCCCAAAGGAGGGCGTCATGACCATCAAATTAATAAGCTTATTTGTTATTACATCAAAAATCCTGTCATAATCTTTTTGAACGTTTTTTGCCAGACCTACAAGGGTATGTCCGTTACAAAGAGAATAATAAATATCAGCTACGCTTAAATCAAAACTGAAACTTGCTTGGTTGAGCACATTGATTTTATCAAACTCTTTTAAACCATTCAAACCGCTTATCCAACTAACAAAATTATCAAGATTTTCATATGAAATAGGAACTCCCTTTGGCTCTCCTGTACTTCCGGAAGTAAAAATTATATATGCAATTTCATTATCATTGGACAGAGTTTTATTGTCGACGCCGTATAGTTGTAATATTGAAAAAACATCAAGACATTCAATATTTTCAATACTTAAATTTCCGTTGTTTATTATCAGGTCAGCTTCTGACATTTTGATAATGTTTTTGATTCTTATTTCCGGAGTACCCGTTTCAACAGGTATATATGCCCTTTTGGCTATAAGACAAGCGATAATTGACACAATCATATCAACCGACTTATGTCCGTAAATAATTACAGGCTTTTTTCCTTGATTACTTAATGCCCTTGATAACAAAACGGCTTTTCTCCAAAGCTCACCGTATGTTATGCTGTCATCATTTATTATGTAAGCAATCTGTTGTTCACAGCACTTTGCATTATTACTGATTCGCTGTAACAGTTTCATCATTTTTAATCTCGTCCTTTGGAATCAAATCATAATCATACATTACTTCAGAATGATTATCAAGTATAAGTTCCTTTTTTACTTCACTATTGCTATCTCGGTCAATTATTATTCTGTAGACCTGAGATACTCTGTAATATTTGCTTCCCTCTTTTTGAAAATGATGGTTTTCCTCAATTAATTTATATCTGTTGGAAAACGGTTTTTCGCTGCGAAGTTCACCGCAAAGTTCTCCGTTTTCCACCCATACTAAAATCTGAACATTTTGATCTGTATTATTAATAAACCTATAGTCAGTATTATTATAGCATACCGACGTTCCGGTACCAAAAGGCACACGTCTTCTTTCATCCGGGAACAAAGCATCAGAATGATGATGAATCTCAGTTACTTTGAGAGGACTGTTCAAGACCATCCAATGTATCATATTTGCCATTTGACAAAGTCCTCCGCCGTAACCGGATTTAAACCCTTGTCGGCTTATAACCAAACCCTTCTTATAGCCATATCTCTTTTTGGACGGTCCCAAGGTTTTCCAAAAAGAAAAGGTTTCTCCCGGCTTAATCACGATCCCGTTTATTTTATTACAGGCAATCTGAATATTTGTTACCTTGTTTTCCTGTAATGCTATATCTACTCCGTGAAGCTTTCTCACTAAGATAGATGTATGACTTTTCACAATATTAGGCAAAGGTTCA
>JBJERB010000080.1:0-1619 GCA_051882055.1 Oscillospiraceae bacterium | reverse complement strand
CCCATTGTTGCACCGGTTGTTATCACATCGTCACAAACCAAAACATTCTTCCCCTGAATATTTTGATGTTTCGGAGAAATATAATAAACCTCATCAGCATTTCTCAATCGGTCATCGCTGTTAAGTTTATGCTGTTCCTTTTTGCTGTTTTTATGCCTCAAAAGTGTTTTATCCACAGGCTTGTCCAGCAGTTTAGACATATATCCAGCAAGAACCTCCGCATGATTATAGCCTCTTTGGGTTTTCTTTTTCCTTGCCATTGGAACGCAGGTAACAACATCTATATCATTGATCATCTTACTTTCTTCTAAAACCTGATAAAGATGCAATGAAGCATATTCCGCCAGATTCATACCCTTACTATTCTTTAGCCGGTATATACCTTTTACAACATTGCCCTCGTAAGAAAATACTGCACAGACAAAATCCGATTTCAGATTCTCCTTATCAATAATATTATTTTCCAAAAAAGGCAAGTGTTCTTCACAGTCCTTGCACAACAGCATATCCCAATTAATAAATTTATTGCAAACAGGGCATCTGTTGGGGAACAGCCAGTCAAGCCAGTATTGGGCTTTTAAAAATCTCATGGACTTTTTATCTCCGTTTTCAATTTATCATTTCAAAAACATATTAATTCTCATTTTCTGATTTTGCTTACATCAAATCTTTCCAAGCATATTTGACATTATTATTCTTATTCCACTATATCATATTTATCATAATTTTGCAATACTTTTTAAATTATGTCATTTTTTTAATTTTTTCTTTTACACTCGGGATATCCTTAACCTCCTGTGTCTTTTTTCGGACAAATATAGGTCGTAAATTTTACTTTCTGTGAGAGTTAAGGTAGGTATAATTTTGCCGTTTTTAGTAATGCTATTATGGGCATTGCAAGCGGTGTTTTTGATTATAACACGATTTTAACAAGCACTATTTTTATTATTAAAAATCATCACCGTATATTTTAAACTGCTATAAAAATGAGCCGCATTTACTGCGGCTCCGTGTATATATATCAATTACAGCAAAACTGACGCATAATCCCGGAAGCCATATAGTCTCCCATTTCAAGGGCTTCCTTTTCTATAGATTCAAACATTTCAATATCTTTCGGATATTCTTTTTGAAGCCTGAATCCTGCCTCTTTTTCCGTCATATTTAAATGGCTGTACATCATATCATGCCATTTCTGCCGGCTCCAATAAGGATTAATTACGGATAGAAACTCAGCAATATCATCTGCATTGGCATACCATTTTTTACGCAGTCCATCTGCTTTTACGGTATTCTTATCCTTGTCGGCGTTTACCAGTTCCCCCGCAATTTGCAAATGCTCGGTCAGTAGCTTTTTGAACTCATTGGCTTTTTTATCTCCGTAAAGCATTCTCAAGACCTTTGCGAAATCTCCCGGATTTTCAAGTAATCTGTCCGTAACGTACTTTAAATCCTGAAGTTCTTCTGCTGTGCTGATTATAAAAAAACGAGTCCAGTAAACGTGCTGAGACCATAGCTTGCGTATTTTATTAATGATATCCTGACGATTGCCGGCACATGATTTTCTCATATATAATCTCCTTATGTCAAAATTATAGTTATATATCATCATATGCCAA
>JBJERB010000079.1:0-6367 GCA_051882055.1 Oscillospiraceae bacterium | reverse complement strand
TTTTCTTAGAATTCAATTTTTCCGTAAAGTCCGGCATTAAGTTCATCTTCCGGCTTCGGCTTTTTGTAATCCTTTTCAAAGCTTGTTGTAATGTCATAATGAGGCTTTGGCTTTCTGTCACGTCTTGAGTTTCTCCGTCCGCCCCTGTCGTTGAATTTTCTCTTTTCGGTTGAACTGATTATAACCTTTCTGTATGGATCTTCTCCTACGGATTTTGAGGTTACTCCCTCGATTTCCGATACGGTAGCATGAATGATTCGCCTTTCGTATGGATTCATCGGCTCTAAAGCAGTTGAACGTCCGTTTTTCTTCACATTTGCCGCAATCTTCTTTGCCAGATTTTCAAGCTGTTCTTTTCTTTTTTCTCTGAATCCGTTGCTGTCCAGAGTAATTCTGAAATATTCTCTGTCAACCTTGTTGCTTACTAATGATGCAAGATATTGCAGAGAATCAAGCAGCTCTCCTTTTTTGCCGATTGCTTCCTCTAATCCGTCACCGTTTAATTCAATATCACAGCCGTTTTCTGTGTCGGTAACTTCACAGGTAATGTTCTCAATTCCCATAACTGTCAATACATCCTTGATGTATTTAACAGCAATGTCGGATTTTGAAGGATCGTATTCGGCTTCAACTTTGGCTTCTCCTTTGATCTTTCCGAAAAGACCCTTTTTCGGCTCTTCAATTACGTTGAAACTGATCTTTTCTTCCGTAGTCTGAAATTCAACACAAGCCATTTGTTTAGCGTCTTCTATAGACTGTGCAGTGAATGTCTTTTTCATTTTATAACTTCCTTTCCGAAGATTAATCCTTTTCATTGTATTCGTCGCCGTATTTTTCCGCCATGCGACGCCTTGCTTCATTCAGCTTCTGCCTCTGAAGCTCTTTTAATTCAGCTTTTGAAAGCTTCTTTTCTTCATCGTCATCATCGGAATCATCATTTGCTTTTGATGAAGAAACACCGTTCTGCTGATTCTGAACAGCCATAGCTCTCTCCATCATAGAAGGTTTTTTGTTTTTCTTTTTCTTTTTTGCCATGTCTTTTTTTACCATTTCCTTTACTCTTTCAGGAGTGTAGAAAACATTTAAAACAATGGTCTGAATTAAAGCAAATAATGATGAATAGATCCAGTAAAGACCTAAACCTGCGGGGAATGAGAATCCGATCCAGAGTGAGAATAAAGGCATTGCATAAAGCATAACTTTCATGCTTCCGCCCATGTTCGCAGCCGCAGGATTGTTTTTCTTTGTAAATCTCTGTGATACAATGGTCGTAAGCAGCTGTAAAACTGCTGAAATTATAGGAATCAAAGCAGTCCAGCTCTTCCATTTCGGAATAACGCCTAAGGAAATGCCTAAGAATTCATAGTTGAAATCCACTGCTTCGTTCCTTACGTTTTCAAAAGGAATAATGTCAGCATATTTTCCGCCGTCTTTTTTTACAATGTCAAATATGACAAGCTCCGGTCTTGATTTTACAAGATTCGGTGAAACTTTGCTTTCATCAAGCATGAATTCGTTAATGTCAGGGTGTTTTTCAATAGCGTCAATAAGATAGTTCCATTGCTCGTCAGAAATCTTGCTTTTGGATATGTTTTCGTATTTGTCTTTCTGAAGCTCTTTTTTCAGCTTTTCGCTGTCGTTTCCGCTTTGTTTTATTAAGTCTTCAAAACTTGTGTTTTCCTCTTTTATGTCAGTACTTGCAGAGTAAAGATTCTGAACAAGTGTGTTTGTAGCCTGAACATCGTCTTTGTTTGCGTCGGAAACATAAGTCAAAGGACCGTAAATAACAGGAATAAGCGACCAGAGAATAACAAGGGTAATGATCATCGGCAGACAGCTTGCCATAGGATTGACGTTTTCCTTGCTGTAAAGCTTCATTGTTTCTTCGTTGAGCTTGTCTTTGTCGTTTTTGTATTTTTTCTTCAGTTTTTCAAGCTCCGGAGTAAGCATGGACATTCTCGCCGTGCTTTTCTGCTGCTTAACGTTCAAAGGAAATACAACCAGACGGGTAATAAAAGTAAATAAAAGTAATGCAATACCGTAATTGCTTATAAGCTCGTAACATAATCTCATAACCCATCCGAGCGGAGTAGCTAAAATATTCATTAAAAACCTCCAGTCGCAGAAAAACTGCGGTGTTATTTATGCAAATAAATTCAATAAAAGGCTTGCCCCGTCATTCAGTCAGCAGAAAACCATACTCCGATGACTGATATATGGAATCCACCTGCCTACAACTCAGACTAAAGCCGGCGTGGTCAGAGGACATCTTGCCTAAGTTATTTTCTTCTTTTTAAAATACTGAATTCGTCGGGAACATAATCGATCCCGCCCTTTGAAAAAGGATTGCACCTCAGTAAACGCCATATACTCAGTATCATTCCCTTAAAAAACCCGTGTTTTTTGAAAGCCTCAATGCTGTAATTTGAACAGGTGGGATAATATTTGCACCTCGGTCCGATAATCGGACTTATTGTTTTCTGATAAAACCTGATGAGTAATATGGGTATTTTTCTTATCATCTTTTTTTCTCTGCGGCAGTCATTTTCTTTATTAGTCTCGTTTTAATAAACTTCTCGATATCGCCGCTTTTTTTCTCTTTTATGTTTTTTCTTGCCGCAAAAACAATGTCGTAACCAATTGGAAACTTGTCCTCGTTAAGCCTGTAAGCGGCTCTGATAATTCTTTTAATTCTGTTTCGCTCAACGGCGTTTCCGTTCTTTTTGCTTACCGAAATTCCCATCCTGTTGTATGGCGATTTGTTCGGTAAAAAATATGCAGTAATATAATCGCAGGAAGCAAAACTGCCTTTTCTGAAGCATTTGTTAAAAATTCTGTTGTCTTTTAAAATGTCGGTAAATAACAAATAAATCCCGTTCCTTAACAATGAATTATGTAATCCTTGCTTCTGAAATTCTTGCTTCTAAAAGTAAAGCCCTATACCAATCAAAAACTGAATGGTATATGGCCGTAAATAACTAAAATCAGTGGCTGAGTCTTGCTCTGCCCTTGGATCTTCTGCGAGCCAAAACCTTTCTGCCGTTTTTAGTTGACATTCTTTTCATGAAACCGTGAACTTTCTTTCTCTGAAGCTTTTTAGGCTGATAAGTTCTTTTCATTTCAAATATCCTCCCTTCCGAAATTGAAAAATAAATATATTTCAATTAAATAAATAAGGCAAAATCCATGATCAAAAATACATAGTAAGCCCTTGTAATAATCAATTATATCTTATTAACATGGCTTTTGTCAATACTATTCATAATTTTTTTATAATTATAACTTACAATTTTTATCTTCAAAAAACATCAATACTATATGTTGTGTAAAAAAGATATAAACTACAATATTAAGTATGCTTATAAAAGAAAAAATTTATGTGTGTTCCAATAAAAAATTTTACACTATTATATAATATAGAACACTTGAAATTTTTAATAAAATGTGTTATACTTGAATAGAATTGATATTTATGCGTTTTTTTAAGATACCTGTGATTTTTTTATGAAAAATAAACGTAATAGTTAATAAATATTTGAATTTTTTTGAAAGGATTGAGAAATATAATGGATTCGTTCAGCGATGTTTTCAACAGCGTCTTAAAATGTTGTAAAGACGATCCTTCGGTAAGTGAAATCGGTTTTAATAAATGGATTAAAATACTTGAACCGTATAAGCTTGAGAATAATACCGCTTATCTCCTTACCGATAGTGAATTTACAAGAAAAACAACTCTCGAGGTATATGAACCTGTATTAAAAAAATCATTTGCAGAGGTTTTGGGCTTCGATGTTAATATAAATATTCTTGTTAAGACAAAAGAAAATAAATCGGAACAAATTACCGAACCGGTTCCTACTATAAGTGAAAGTAATTCAGTTAACGATTCGCTGACATTTGAAAATTTCATAAAAGGAAAATCCAATGAGCTTGCTTATGCGTTTTGTATCGCAGTTGCGGGAAAAAATGACAGCTCCCCTGCTCAGGTTGCAAATAAAACCTTTAACCCGCTGTTTATATACGGAGACTCGGGACTTGGTAAAACTCACCTTATGAAAGCTATCGAAAATGAGGTTTTAAAGAAAAATCCCGACCTTAATATTATATATACCACAGGTGAAAATTTTGTCAATGAGCTTGTAATGGCTCTGGAATATCATAAAACCATTGATTTCCATAATAAATACCGCAATGCGGATTTTTTGCTTATTGACGATATTCAGTTTATCGCCGGTAAAGAAAGAGGACAGGAAGAATTCTTCCATACCTTCAATGACCTGTATAATGCAGGAAAACAAATAGTTCTTACCTCCGATATAGCTCCTTCAAAAATATCAAAGCTTGAAAACCGTATCAGATCCCGTTTTTCATTGGGAGTCCAGGTAGATATCCAGCCGCCTGATTTTGAAACAAGAATGGCTATTGTCAAAAGAAAAGCAGAACTTTCCGGACTTCAGCTTTCCGATAATGTGGCAAGAATAATTGCTGAAAAGGTTAAAACAAATATCCGTCAGCTTGAAGGTACTGTTAATAAAATCAAGGCATTGACCTCATATACAAATGAAGCTCCTTCAGTTTCTATGGCACAGAGAGTTATAAAAGAAATAATGATTGCAAATCATCCCGCTGAGATAACTGTGGATAATATTATAAACGAAGTGGCAAACGCTTTTAAAGTAAGTCCGGAAGATATCCGCTCTCAGAATAGACGAGCTAATATATCTCTTGCAAGAAAAATTACAATTTACCTGATGAAAGAAATAAAAGGTATGACATATATCCAGATCGGTAATGAGCTTAATAAAAATCATTCCACTATGACAATACATTATCAGGAAATTGTAAAAACCTTAAAGAAAAACTCAGATCTTAAAGAAACAGTTGACGATATAATAAAAAATCTTAAAAATGCATAACTTTTTCAACTGTTTCAACATAGTTTTCAACAATAAATAATGTATTCTATTCTTAATTATTTGCTTTGTTTGTAAGCAATCTTATCTTATTATTAAACATTGCAAACAATAGGTCTTTCAAATAAAAAGTTGAAAATATTATAAGAATTTTTGCTTTCAACATTTTTATCAGAAATAACAAACAATTAACACACATTTATTCAACATATTAAACACTCATAAAAACATTCAACACAATAAACATTTCCAATTGAAAATCACCATAAAAACTTCTATATCACAAATTCCCTTTTCAAAGGCTTTTATCAACTTACTATACTTTTCAACACTTACTACTACTACTACTAAAGAATAAAGATATATTATTTATGAATTTAAAACAAAAACATTTCCTTTAATCTTTTCAAAAGTTAAAAACTCAAAATACATAAAATTTTAGAAATTCAGAATTTCTAAATTTTTCAGAAAGGAATTTTAATAATCATGAAATTAAAATGCAGCAAATCCTCTCTTTATGAAGCAGTTGTAAATGTTTCAAAGGCAGTTTCCGAACGTTCCGCACTGCCGTCACTGGAGGGAATAAAATTTAAACTTGAAAACGGAAATCTCGAACTTACCGGATATGACCTTGAAATCGGAATAAGAACTACAATTTCCGCTTTTTCGGGAGATTCCGGAGAATTTATTGTAAATGCAAGGCTTTTTTCCGAAATGATAAGAAAAATGCCTGAGGATGACGTTTTTATCGAAGTAACCGATAATTTGCAGGTCACAGTTTCAAGCGGAGTTACAACCTATAATCTGGGAGCTGTTTCTTCAGATGATTATCCCGAACTTCCCGTAAAGGATAATTGTGATGAAATAAATATTTCTCAGCCTGTATTGAAAAATATGATAAATCAGACAGTTTTCGCTGTGTCGGTAACAGATATGAAACCTATATTGAAAGGGGAACTTTTCGATATAGAAAACGGTATGCTTACTCTCGTTGCAATCGACGGATACAGACTTGCCGTAAGACAGGAACCTATTAAGTATAACGAAGACGTAAAATTTGTTGTTCCTGCAAAAACATTGTCTGAGGTAGCAAAGCTTCTCAGTGATAATGAAGATGATTCCTGTAAAATGTTTGTTTCGGCAAAGCATATTATTTTTGAAATAAACGGTTATTATGTTTATTCAAGACTTCTTGAAGGAGAATTTCATCCTTATAAGAGTGCTATACCCAATACCTTTACAACAGAAGTTGTAGTGGATAGAAAACAGCTTATTGAAACATTGGAAAGAACATTGCTTCTTATAAATGAAAGAAATCCAAGTCCCGTAAGATGCTATTTTGAAAACGGAGTTATAAAAGTAAAATGCTCAACATCAATAGGTAAGATTTCAGATGAGATAAAGGCAGATATATCCGGACCGGTAATAGAAATAGGATTTAAGTGTAAGTATTT
>JBJERB010000078.1:0-6657 GCA_051882055.1 Oscillospiraceae bacterium | reverse complement strand
CCCCAGTCACTGCTGAGTGAGTTTCCTGACCAGTCGTTAGCTATGTCAAGATATTCAACGCCGCCGCTGTTGCCTTTCCATGACCAGCCGAGATAACCGACATTCTTCTCATTGCAATACTGCATAATATACTGTTCGTCAACGTCTCCGTCGGTATGCTTATATCCGAACTCGCCGACTATAACAGGATAGCCTTTGCCCAGAACGCCGTCAATTGCACTCTTGATTTTTGACTGGCTTCCGCCTGCGGAACCGTACATATGAATAGCGAACACTGTGTTTTTCTGAGTGTCTGCATTAAACACTGAGCTACAGTAGTTTTTGCAGTTGTTATAGTCCTGTCCCCAACCGGGAGCGTCAACGATCAGCATATTGTTAATGCCGTTGCTACGCAGAGTCTTAATTGCACTCTGATATCCGCTTGCCCAGCCTGAGCCGTTCCAAGAACCCATCCATTCATTTGTAATATTTACAATTACATATTTTTCATAGGTATTGAGGATTGATTTGATTTCAAGCCAGTAATTAACCGCATTATCCAGATAAGAAGTACCGTCCTCACCTGTCGGGTCATGAATTTCAAGCACGGGTACAACCTTATAATTGATACACGTCTTGATAAGGCTCTCAATTTTTGATGAAGAAACTTTAGCATATTTGTCTCCGTCTCCGAGAACCAATCTTACGGTATTAGCACCTCTGGCAGCTATACCTTTGATTGCCTGATCCGTATAGCCCTGGTACCATACATAAGCATGGTTTACGCCTCTCATAACGAATGCGTTACCGTTTGCGTCACGGATTGTTGTGCCGTCTACATAGAAACCTGTTGTAGAAGCAGCCTTTGCTTCATTGGGAACGCTTACCGCAATGAAGCTGAAAAACATAGCGATTGTGAGAATAACACAAAGTACTCTGTTTCCCATAACTTTCGTTTGCATTTCTTACCATTCCTTCCTTAAATATATTGTTAACCAAACAAATTGCAAAAGCCTTAAAAACACAAAAAAAGACTTTTGCCATTACACATTCACTATACCAAATTAAGGGGCTAAAGTCAATAGGATTATAAACGATTTGTTACTTTCGTTTATAATAGTAAAAAAAATATGTGCAATATGAACAAAATTAAAAACAATTGACAAAATTCAATATTATTTTAATGTCGAAAAAGGGACGGTAAATACCGTCCCCGATTTAATATTGATTATTATTTCTAAGCTTCAGGTGTCTAATATCCTTGCCCATAAATCCCAGAGGCAAAAAGCAGCCGGTAAGCCGAGAAATTATTCTTTCATTGTATTTTTCCGAAAGCTCGCTCCGTGACAAATTCGTGGATACTATTGTAGGTCTGCCCAGGTTTATTCTGCTGTTTATAATATCGTATATGGCAGATTCGGTAAAGCCCGTCTGAAACTCCGAACCCAGGTCGTCAAGTATAACAAGCTCTGCGCCGATTATAACATCAAGGGTATTTCCCTCTGCTCGTCCGAAATGCTCATTCTCTATTTTTCTCAGAAAATCAATAAGAGAACCGAATACCACATTCACTCCCCTATCAAGCAATGTCTTTGCGATACATGATGACAAAAAGGTTTTCCCAAGCCCCGTTTTTCCAAAGAAAAACAACGAAGGACTGTTTTGGGAAAAATTCTCAGCATAGCTTTTACAGTACTGAAGATTTCCCTGCATTTTTTCATAAGGAGATATCCCCGTCTGAGAAGATTTATCATAATAATCAAGTCTGAACTGAGAAAAATCATGAAGCTCTATAAGACAGTTTTCATTAAGCTCCTGTGCGGTAAATTGTTTCAGAAGCTCCTCCATACAGGAACATCTCCTGCCCTGAACATATCCCGTATCTCCGCAAATAGGGCAATAATACTTCACATCAAGATAATTTCTGTCACCCTTGACCGCTTCAAGAAGCTCGCCGATAGTATTCTGAGTATCAAGATTTTCCCTCTTGATTTTTTCAATTTCCTGCTTGCTGTCCTTTTCCTTATATACGATAAGACTCATAAGCCGAAATCCGGTGCTTTTCAGCTTTCTCTGCAAAATCTCCACTTCGGGAGCAACGGAAGCAATTTCAGCGGTACGTCTAAGCTGTTCCTCTTCCGCTTTACGGCGGCGGCTCTCCAGCTCCCTCTCCGCCTTTTCAAAGGCTTCCCGACTATATTTCATTATGCTTTACACCTCCTCTGTTCGACGGATCAAAATTCATGGCATACTGTTCCCATTCGTCAAGGTCATAGGACGTCTCCTTATTATTCTTATCCTTCTTAGAATTTCCGTTTTTACTTACGGCATATTTAGAATCGTCCTCGTCTACCTGACGTGGAGTTGTTATATTCTTGCCCGACCAGTTTTCAAGTATCTTATTTATATATCCGAAATTCAGCTTATTTGTTGAATTCATACATTTTTCATAGGCAATCTCCAGCATTTCCAAAGAAAAGCCCATATCACGCCATTTCTGCACAAGCTCTTTCTGCTTTTTGCTCAGCTTATTTTCAATTCCGAAAGCTCTCATAACCTGATTCTCAAAAGATCTTATCTCTGTCTGACGGATAATCTCTCCCTCTACATCGCTGTAAGAACATATACCTTGTTCAAACCAGTTTTTAGCCACCGTTTCGATATAAGCCATTCTGCCTTTGCCTATGCTTGTACAATACTCGGCAATCATAAGAATAGAAGCGGCGGAGTAGTTATAATACTCATATAAATTAAGCACAGCCGCCATTTCCGTACCGTTTATGGTGCGTCCGAAAACCTTTTGTATATTATCATAAAGTGCTTTAAGTTCTTCGCTGTTTTCAATTTTTTCGGCTATTTCCCTTGTGCTGTATTTTACTCTTGTTTTTGAATCCACAGAATTTTTTGAAGGATTTATTGCCGGAACAAGCTGAACCTTAGCATTACTGCTTTTAACTGCCACAGGCTTATTTTCAGTCAAAGGCTTTCCCCCTTCAGGCTGTGCCGTAATAACCCCAAGCCCTGCCCAATGCAAAATAGCGTCCTCAGCCTTTTCGAGAGAAACCCCTGCCTTTGCGGCAAGCTCTTCGGTGGAAACCGACTGGCTGTTACTGCAAAGGACGCACAAAAGCACCTTGACAAAATCCCCGTCGCTAAGCAAAATATAATCGTCTACCACGCTGCAGGGAACAGAAAAAAATCTTCCCCACTGTTTACAATCTATTCTGTAATTCATGTATATAACCTCAACAAAAAACAAGATGCAAAAATATATATAGATATTCAGATTCAAAAACGGTCACGGCACGCATTATTAACGGTCACGACACGCCGTGACACTACAGATTCTAACTTCTAATTTCTAACCTCTAACCTCTGACAGACTAAGACTATTATAGCATATAAGTATGCCTTTTTCAAGCGTAATTTACACATAAAAATTACGGACGGTAAATTACCGCCCGTTTTATTGTTTGATATATTTATTCCGCTTTCTCAGGAAGAAGAATTGCCGCCGCAATATAAGCGATAATTCCCACGCCTCCTGCAAATGATGTGATGATCACAAGCAGTCGTATCACGTTTACATCAATGTCCAGATACTCCGAAAGACCTGTGCATACTCCCGATATAATTCTTCCTTGTCTTATTTTATACAATGTTTTTCTCATGATTTTACCTCCGTTGTTTATTTAAAATTAATGTTCATTTCACCAACACCGCTGTCCAGTTCAAGTGATTTTGTACTATTTGAAACATAATCCGTTTCACTGCCCGAAATATTTATTTCTCCGACACCTTTGTCCGTTGTGATTTTATATTCGTTTTTATATCCGTCTATATCCATTGTAACGCTTCCCACTCCGCTGTTTACTGAAGTATTGCCGTTTATTTTACCCGAATAATAAAATTCTCCTACTCCTACGTCAATTTCACTTCCGGAGAGAGAACAGTTCTTCATGGTGGTTTTTCCTACGCCGAAATCAAGATCCGAATTGCCGGAGGCTGTTACATTTGTCAGGTTGTTTTCTCCCACACCTCCGTCAAATTCAAGATTTATAACCTTAATGTCAGATATGTTGTTTATTCCTACACCGCCTGAGAAATCCAGCTCATTATAAATCTTAACAGGAAGATATACGGTTACTGTTCCAATAGGCTTATCCTTGTCCCAATAGCCGAAATCAAACAGATTAAACCATTTTCTTTCGTTATATTCGATTTTAAGGGTATCCGTATCATTATTATTTACGGTATATCTGCCTTTGGGTACGTTTTCTCCCTCCACAATTATCTTATCAGTAGAGGACGCTTTTATATTAAATTCGCTGATTCCGCTCTCGAATTCCAGATTTGTTATACCCTCTGAATTAAACTCAAGATTTATATCTTCTCTTTCAGCCTTTGAGTTTATTCCGAAAAAGTGGTAGCACACCATTCCTCCTGCAATAAGAACGGCTCCGATTATCAGCAGAATTATCCATAAACGGAGACTTCTTTTTTTGCTATTTGAGTTATCAATGTTCTGCTCCATTATGCAGTCCTCCTTTTTTCAATTAAATTATGAACCGAAGTACAGATACTGTTAAGCAGATCTCTGAGCCATCTGAAAAGTCCTCTGAAAATAGGTACTCCCAGAATACCCATAAGTCCGCACAGCACCAAGCCTATTCCGATAGTTATAACTCCGCCGATCGGCTCGAAAAACAGTCCCACAATACCGCCGAACACACAGGCAACTCCCGATACCGCAAGAGCGAACACTATTGCCGCCGCAGCCACAATCAGAGCAAAAAGCACCGACACCACAGCTATCAGCACAGGCAGCCATATGGGGAAAGTAACCACCAGAATCACCAGTTTAACCAATATTCCGCTTCCCCGTTTGCTTCCCTGACTATTGTTTATAGGCGTTTGGGCATTTACATTCCCATCGGGATTTGCGTTTCTGTATTCATTGTTGTTATCGGCTGTGGTTTTATTATTACGCTGAACAAAAAACTCGGGATCCCCATCGGGAGCAATATTATTATCAATTAAAATCTGCCTTGCAATATCGTCGATATTTCCCAGCTTTTCAGCTGTTTGAGCCTCATGTTCAACCCCTGCGTCAAAAAACACTTCGTCATAATAGCTAAGCACATTAGCAAGTTCCTCCTTAGGCAGCTTGTTAAGCTTACGGCTCAGCTCAGCTAAAAATACAATCCTTGTCATTGTATATTCATGCCCCGTTTCGGAGCATATCCCCCTTTCGATATTTTCTTAAAATTTATTCCTCACAGACTTTCAAGTCGTGTTGTCCTCATACATCAATATGCTGTCAACCTTTTGTTTATGATCTTCCCACTCCAGTTTATATCTATCAAGAGCCTGTCTTCCCTTATCAGTAACATTATAATATCTTCTGTTCCTGCCCATATACTCTTTATCGTAAGTTTCAAGCAATCCGTTTTTCTGCAATCGTCTGAGAACAGGATACAGCGTTGATTCGGAAACATCCACCGCTTTTCGGATATTCTGAGTTATCTCATACCCATAGGTATCATGCACGCACACCGTTGCCAGTACCATTGAATCCAATAGTCCTGCACTTATCGGAAATCCCATAGCAATACTCCTTTCATATAATATATATTCACTTTACTATATTATACTTCATATAATATTGTTTGTCAACATACATTCGTTATAATTTTGCACAAATCTTCATATGAATTTTTATGCAAAACATAAATTTTTGTTAAAGTTCTGTACATTTAGTTCATAATTGCACGTTTATATGCAAAAAATCACTCAAAAGTCGCTGTTTATAGAGATACTTTTTTAAAATCAGAATTCGGAGATATAAAAATGACTAAAAATTATCACACAGACAATCCTTTTGATTTTCCACAGCAAAAAAGCCCTGCACTCAAATGAGTGAGGACTTGATAATTTCAAATGTCAGATGTAGGGACAGGCGTGCCGTGACCGTACAGATGTTAGAAATTAGATGTTATATATTAATTTTATATAGGTCAATGCTTTGCATTTTCACAACCGATATAGTGACATCGCCCGTCCGGCGTTAGGACAAAATAATTTAAACCTTTGCTTTCTTTCCATAGCGGGGTCAAAACTTGTATATCTCACAAATTAATATCGTGACATCGCCCGTCCGGCGTTAGGACAAAATAATTTAAACCTTTGCTTTCTTTCCATAGCGGGGTCAAAACTTGTATATCTCACAAATTAATATCGTGACATCGCCCGTCCGGCGTTAGGACCCCGTCCGGGCTAGGATCTGGGCTAAGACAGTAAGCCGATAAGCCGAGTTTTGTCGTGTGCGATAATCTATCTAGACCTTTCGTCGCCGAAAGGCTCAAGCCACCTATAACCGCAAGCCTGACGAGCAGCCATTGACTTGACAGTTACCATTGGTGTTGCATCGGATAAGGTTTACATGGCAGCAATATCTCTATTGCTCCGGTGAGCTTTTACCTCGCCTTTCCACCCTTACCGCAAAATGCGGCGGTATATTTCTGTTGCACTTGCTCTGAGGTCGCCCTCGGCTGATGTTATCAGCTATCCTGCTCTATGATGCTCGGACTTTCCTCATGAACTTAACGTTCACGCTATCGCATAGCTTACTGTTTTAGCCCAGATCCTAGCCCGGACGGGGTCCTAACGCCGGACGGG
>JBJERB010000077.1:0-6911 GCA_051882055.1 Oscillospiraceae bacterium | reverse complement strand
AAAATGTAGTAGAATATTAATATATTATTAATGGTTATAGTGTTATAACCCTTGTGGTGTATAACTATAATAGGCAAAGGTGCCACACTATTATACCGTGCTTTACGGCTAATAGCGAGCACCTTTTTTTATTAAGGCATACTTTATAGAAAGTAGAAAGGAAAGTGATTAAAAAATGAAGATCAAGAAAAAGATTCTTTGTGGTGTTTTAGCTGTGGCAATGTCAGTTGTAAGCTTTGCCGGTTGCGGAAGCAGCACAAACAATGATTCTGCTTCAGGCAACGGAGGAGAGAGCGACAAGACTTTGGTTTATGCACAGGGTGCTGATCCAAGAGGTCTTGATACCGCTTTAGTTGATGACAATGAATCTGCAAAGGCTACAATGCAGATTTACGAGTGTCTTCTCAAATACAAGGAGGATTCAACCGAGGTTGAACCTTGTCTTGCTGAAAGCTGGGAAATTTCAGACGACGGACTTACATACACATTTAAGCTTCGTCAGGGTGTTAAGTTCCACGACGGCACTGATTTTAACGCAGACGCTGTTAAATTCAACATTGACCGTCAGACTGTAAACAAAACAGACGACATGCCTTATGCTGACTTTGTTTACGGCACAGTTCAGGAAGTAAAAGTAGTTGACGATTATACTGTAGATATTATATTGAATCAGAAAAATACAGCATTCCTTGCTAATATGGCTATGTGCTTCGGTGCACCAATCGTAAGCCCTACAGCTTGTGAGAAAAACAACGGCAACCTGAACAACAACCCTGTTGGTACAGGTCCTTACAAATTTGTTTCATGGAACAAGGACGATAGAGTTGTTCTTGAAAGAAACGAAGATTATTGGGGCGAAAAAGGTAAATGTAAACAGATCATTATTAAAACAATACCTGACGCATCCGCTAAAATCAATGCTTTAACAACAGGCGAAGTTGATATTATCGACGGCATCGACACAACAATGGTTGAACAACTCAAGAGCGATTCAAACATTTCTGTAAACCTGACTGACGGTATGAATATCAACTACATGGCTTACAACACAACTAAGCTTGATAAGGAAACAAGAATCGCACTTTCACAGTCAGTTAATGTAGATGAACTCGTTGCTTCACTTTATGACGGCTATGCTACAAAGGCAACAACAATTCTTCCTACATTCCTGCCAGGATACAGCGACAGCGTTACTCAGGTTTCATATGACGCAGACGCTGCTAAGAAAACTCTTGCTGACAAAGGCGTCAAGGAACTGAAAATAATCACATATTCCAACGACCGTCCTTATAACACAGCTACAGGTAAAACACTTGCTGAAGCTATTATAGGTTACTTTGAAAAAGTAGGCGTTAAGGCTGACGTTTCAACATTTGACTGGACAACTTACAAGGAAAAGATAATCGGCGGAGATTATGATGTATGCTTCTACGGCTGGAACGGTGATAACGGAGACCCTGACAACTTCCTGAACCTGCTCAACGATAAAGATCCGTCTATGAACATTGCCAGATTCAGCGACGAAACTTACGGTGAATTCATCACAAAGGGTATTGCTACTCCTTCAGGCGAAGAAAGAAACGCTATTTATGCTGAAGCTGAACAGTATGTAGCTAATGAAGCTGCTTGGCTTCCGATTTCTCATCAGCAGAACATCACTGCTAACAGAACCAATATTAAAGGATTTAAATATCATCCGACAGCAACAGTTTATCTTGCTACTGTAGATAAAGAATAATATCTTTTAATATAAACAACACTGCAAACACGGGGTAATAATCCTGTGTTTGCCATTGTTGTTTTTAGATGTAAATTGTATTTTTGTATTAGGCGTCAAACTATTTGACGCTTCGCACAAGAATACGAGTTTTAATAAATATGTATGGCAAGAAATGAGGTTTACAAATGGCTAAATACATTACCAAAAGACTTCTGATGCTTATACCTGTATTGATAGGTGTATCGTTGATAGTCTTTTTACTTCTGAGAGTTTTCGCTGCTGACCCGGCACCGGTAGTTCTTGGAGAGCATGCCAGTGCAGAAGCAATTCAGGAATGGAGAGATTCTCAAGGACTGAACGACCCTATTCTCAAACAGTATTGGGACTTTATATCGGGTGCTGTAACCGGAGATTTCGGTTCATCATACTACACCAAAACTCCTGTTTTTACAGAAATTATGTCAAGATTTCCTGCAACAATTGAACTTGCCATAGTATCAATTATTCTTGCTTCATTTTTTGGCATACTTATTGGTGTTATTACTGCAATCAAAAAGAATACAATAATTGATAACATCGGTATGTTTATATCTCTTGTAGGAATTTCAGTTCCAATCTTCTGGCTTGGTGTAATGATGCAGATTCTTTTCTGTAAAAACTTAGGTATTCTGCCTGTTCAGGGAGCTTGCGACGCCAGCATCAACTTTGACAAGGTTACAGGCTCATACATTATTGACTCACTTCTTTCAGGCAATATGTCTAATTTTACAAATGTATTATGGCATCTTGTACTTCCCTCTTGCACTCTGGCTTTCTACACTCTTGCTATTATTGCAAGAATGACAAGATCAAGTATGCTTGATACTCTTAATCAGGATTACATAAGAACTGCCCGTGCAAAAGGATTAAAAGAAGGCAGAGTTATCAAGCATCACGCTTTGAGAAATGCTCTTATGCCGGTTGTAACAGTAATCGGCTTGCAATTCGGCTACCTTTTAGGCGGAGCTGTTCTGACAGAAACTGTTTACGGTTGGCCCGGAATCGGTAAGTATTTAGTTGAATGTGTCCAAAAATCCGACTTCCCTGTCGTTCAGGCTGCGGTACTTATGATAGCTGTGATTTTTGTCATTTTAAACCTTGTTGTAGATATTTTGTATGCATTCCTGGATCCGAGAATTAAATTAGGTAAAAAGGAGGCATAAAAATGAGCAATAATAAAAGAGAAAAAAAGACCTCAACAAATAAAAATAGAATTGAAAAACCCGAATCACAACTCAGAATAATGTGGGATGCGTTAAAGAAAAATAAAGCTGCTTTGATTGGATTGGCAATTATTATTCTGTTAATTTTTATTGCAATTTTCGGCGACCTCCTGGCTCCATACAGTGCCACAGAAACAAATATGGCTGACGCTAAACAGGGAATGAGCAGTGCTCATTGGTTTGGTACTGACGTTCAGGGACGTGATATTTTCTCGAGAATTCTTTCCGGTACTAAATATTCTCTGCTTATAGGCATTGCCGCCGTAGCTTTTTCAATGATAATAGGTACTTTTATCGGTGCTATCGCAGGTTATTTCGGCGGAAAGCTTGACGCAGTTTTAATGAGAATAATGGACATGATGCTTGCTATCCCGTCAATACTGCTTGCTATTACACTTATGGCTGCCTTCGGTCAGGGACTTGACAAAGCGATCATTGCTATCGGTACCGTTTCAATACCCGAATTTGCCCGAATAGTCAGAGGTTCAATTCTTTCAGCTAAAGAAAACGACTATGTTGCTGCTGCTAAAGTTCTTGGAAACTCAAACAAACGAATTATTTTTAAACATATCCTGCCTAACATTATGTCATCTATCGTAGTCAGAGCTACCTTAGGAATTTCTACAGCTATTCTTGACATTGCTGCTCTCGGATTTTTAGGCTTAGGCGTTAAGCCTCCTACTCCTGAATGGGGAACGATGCTTGGTGACGCAAAAAGCTATATTATGTCTTTGCCTCACATGATTATTTTCCCCGGTATTGCTATTTCTATTGCAGTATTAGCTTTTAACCTGTTTGGAGATGGTTTGAGAGACGCTTTGGATCCAAAGTCAAGAAATTAAGGAGCTATTATATGTTATTAGAAGTAAAAAATTTAAAAACAGAGTTTAAAGTTAAACGTGGTACAGTTAAAGCTGTAAATAATGTCAGCTTCAATGTTGATAAAGGTGAAATCCTTGCAATTGTGGGAGAATCCGGTTCAGGAAAAAGCGTTACTTCTCTTTCTGTTATGGGGCTTATTCGTGAACCGGGCAAAGTTGTTGACGGAACAATTATGTTTAACGGAGAGGATATTTCTAAAAAGTCCAAAAAGGAAATGAGAAATATCAGAGGAAACAAGATTTCAATGATTTTTCAGGAGCCAATGACTTCCCTTAATCCTGTTCAGAGGATCGGAAAACAGATTTGCGAATCAATTCTGACTCATACTAACTTAAGTAAAAAAGAAGCAATGGCTCGTGCCATAAAATGTTTAGAGCTTGTTGGCATACCCTCGCCGGAAAAACGAGTTTATGATTACCCTCACCAGATGTCAGGAGGCATGAGACAGAGAGTTATGATAGCTATGGCTCTTTGCTGCGGTCCTGAACTACTCATTGCAGATGAACCGACTACTGCCCTTGATGTTACTATTCAGGCACAGATTCTTGAACTGATTGATCAGCTTAGAAAAGAACTGGGTATGGCTGTAATTCTCATTACTCACGATTTAGGAGTTGTTGCTGAAACAGCTGACAAGGTTGTTGTTATGTACTGCGGAAAAGTAGTTGAAGAAGCGTCTGTTCAGGACATCTTTACAAAACCTCTTCATCCGTATACCAAGGGGCTTATAGACTCTATCCCAAGGCTTGATGATAACAACGAAAGACTTTACATGATTAAAGGTATGGTTCCCGATCAGACGCAATTACCAAAAGGCTGTGCTTTTGCAGACAGATGTGAACGATGCAGCGAGAAATGCTTTGAAGCTATGCCTGCACTTTCAGACCTTGACGGAAGAAAAGTCAGATGCTATTTATACAGTGATGAAAGAGAGGTTGATGAATAATGGCTGAAAAAGAAGTACTTCTTGAAGTAAAAAATCTTACAAAGTATTTTACTGCCGACACCAACTTCTTTGGAAAAACAACTTCTACTTTAAAAGCCGTTGACAATGTATCATTCAAAATATACAAAGGCGAGGCCTTTGGTCTTGTGGGCGAATCGGGCTGCGGAAAATCAACCATAGGAAAATTGCTTGTTAATTTGTACACACCGACAAGCGGTCAGATCATTTATAACGGCAAGGATTTAACAAAGCTAAAGCCCAAAGAAAGAAAAAAATACTGCAAAGATATTCAGCTTATTTTCCAGGATCCCTATGCTTCTCTAAACCCGAGAATGACAATAGGCGATATAATTGCTGAACCTATTCGCATAAACAAACTTCTGCCAAAGGATCAGATTGAGAAAAGAGTCAACGAACTGCTCAATTATGTGGGACTTGCTAACCACCAGCGTAACCGTTATCCTCATGAATTTTCCGGTGGACAGCGTCAGCGTGTAGGTATTGCAAGAGCCTTGGCAGTAAATCCTAAAATGATCGTATGCGACGAGCCGGTTTCGGCTTTAGACGTTTCTATTCAGGCTCAGGTACTGAATCTTCTGGACGACCTTAAAGATGAGTTTGGATTGACTTATCTTTTTATAGCTCACGGTCTTAATGTTGTCAAGCACATAAGCGACCGTGTTGGTGTTATGTATTTGGGAAAATTAATGGAAGTCGCCGAAAAGAATGAACTTTACAACAATCCTCTTAACCCTTATACACAAGCTTTGCTGTCTGCAATTCCAACAGTTGACATCAAGAAGAAAAGCAAGCGTATCATCTTGGAAGGCGATGTTCCTACTCCTATTAATCCCCCACCCGGATGCAGATTCTGCTCAAGATGTTTTAACAAAACTACCGGCTGTGACAGCTATGAATCAGTTTTAAAAGACGTAGGCGATGGACATTATGTTGCCTGCAAACTGTTTGATAAATAAAAAACGGCAGTATCACAGTTGGTTTTTGTGATACTGCTTTAATTTTATGAGGTGACTGAAATTGTACAACGAACGATTAGACAAGATATTTGATGAATTAAGCAAAATGGGTCTTGAACAAATGATTATAAGCGACCCATGCTCAATTTATTATCTTACGGGAAAAATGATTAAGCCCGGAGAAAGGATGCTTGCCCTATACATTAACAAAAACGGAGGGAACAAGCTTTTTATTAATAACTTATTTACCGTAAACGAGGATTTAGGCGTTGAAAAAGTCCGATTTACAGATGATGATAATCCTGCGTCACTTCTGGCAAAAGTAACCGATCATACAAAGCCTTTAGGTATTGACAAAACTTTTGCATCGGGATTTCTGATCACTCTTATGGAAAACAATGCTGCTGCAAAATATCTAAACAGTTCAATTTGCGTTGATAAAGTAAGAGCCTGCAAGGACAGCAAAGAAAGAGAGCTTATGCGTGAAGCCTCCCGTGTAAACGATTATGCCATGGGAGAGATCATAAAGCGAGTTACGCCAAATATGACCGAAATACAGCTTGCCGATCAGCTGAAAGATATCTATGCTTCAAAAGGAGCTTATGAATATTCATTTGATCCGCTTATAGGTTTTGGAGAATGTGCTGCAATAGGTCATTACGAGGCAGGAAACACTGTATTGAAAGAAGGACAGTGCGTTCTTATTGACATGGGCTGTGTTAAAAACGGATACTGTTCGGACATGACTCGTACTTTTTTCTACAAAAGTGTTTCTGATGAACACCGTAAACTATATGAAATTGTAAAAGAAGCACAGCAGACAGCAATAGACATAATAAAGCCCGGTGTTCGTTTTTGCGATATTGACAAAGCTGCGCGTGATATTATCACTGAAGCGGGGTACGGCAAACAGTTCAACCACCGTTTGGGACATTCCATTGGAATTGAATGTCATGAGTTTGGGGATGTTTCCCAAGCAAACAAGAATAAAGTCAAAGAGGGTATGATATTCTCTATCGAGCCGGGAATTTACCTTGAAGGCGATGTTGGAATTCGCATTGAAGATTTAGTTATGGTAACTAAAGACGGCGTTGAAGTACTCAATTCATTCCCAAAAGATTTAA
>JBJERB010000076.1:0-7165 GCA_051882055.1 Oscillospiraceae bacterium | reverse complement strand
TTTACGAATTTTCTTTTTTATCGCTTCTGAAATGCAAAAACATCACCGTTAATCCTAAAGCAATCAAAGCTCCCAAAGCCGCTCCTCCGGTATCAATTAACACGTCCCTTACTTCACTGCTTCTTCCGGGAACGAAAATCTGATGAATCTCATCTGAGCATGCATACAAAAACGAAAATCCTACGGCAAATAAATAACGGCGTCCTTTTTTTATCCCGTAAAGTGCAAACCAACTTAAAAAGCCCAATACTGCATACGCAGTAAAATGAGCGGATTTCCTTACTCCGAACTGCAGCTTTTCAATAAACTCAGCCCTTTCTTCTCCGTTGAAATTATCAAACTCGGGCAAAATCAATTCACATACAGCAGTAATAAAACCTTTGCTGGTATTTGAGGATTCTTCAGAATTCTGTGCAGAAAAATTAAAAATCACCACACACCAGCTTATAACCAGTAAAATCAGTATTGCACGCTTTGTAAAAACCAAATAATTCATCTCTTAATTATGCTCCTTAATGTAGTCTAACAAATTTTGTTTTACGTTGCACAACTTATCGTCTATTACAAGCTCAAGCAGTCTTTGGAGCCATTCTCCTATTACTTTACCTTCAAGCCCCAGTTTTATTAAGTCGTTACCGTCAACCGCCAGATCTGAAATTTTTAAACAAGCGTCCTGCTCCATGAGTTCAATGGCAATAGAAGCGATCTCGTCAAGCTCTCTGAGCTTCTCTTTTCTTTTATATTCCGACTGAGCATAGGTGTCCCCACGTCTAAGCTCCAGATAGTCAAATACAAACTGAAAACCATATTTTGAAACAAATCTTTTAACGCTTGATACCTGCGGCGGAATACGGTTGTCATGTTCCCATATCAGATCGTGAATATAATCTATTGAACGGTTATCAAATTTCAGACGTTTTAAAATATCCCTTGCCATTTCCGCACTTATATACTGGTGCTTTTTAAAATGGGATATCCCGTTTTCATCACGTGTCGCCGCCTGAGGCTTCCCTATATCATGCAAAAGCATTGCTGTCCTTATTATCACTCCGGGACGGACATAAGAAACGCTTTTGGCAATATGCTCCCATACAGTATAGCAATGATGAGGATTGTTTTGCTCAAAATCAAAACAGGGGATTATTTCGGGAATTATCACACCGATAATATCCCTGTATTCATTCAGGATACGTTCTGCCGATTTTCCGCAGATAAGCTTTGTCAGCTCGTCCCTTATCCTTTCGGCAGATATATGCTTAAGAAGCCGTTTCTTTTCATAAATGGCTTTCCTTGTATCAGCTTCTATCTGAAAACCAAGGACGGAAGCAAATCGCAGACCTCTTAAAATCCTTAATGCGTCCTCTTCAAATCGTTCCTCAGTTTCACCGACGCATCTTATCATATGATTCTTTAAATCTTCCCTACCGCCGTAATAATCATAAATCTTTCCGTCAATATCACAGCACATGGCATTTACCGTAAAATCACGACGCATTAGATCTTGTTCAAGATTCCCTACAAATTCAACCTGTGCCGGCTTGCGGTGATTTTCATATTCTCCGTCACTGCGGAATGTAGTTATCTCCACCAGTTCGTTTTCAATCATAACCGTCACCGTGCCGTGACGGATACCCGTATCTATGGTACGAAAACCGCTGAATATCTCTTTCATTTTTTCGGGGAGACAATCAGTGCAGATATCCCAGTCATGAGGAGCCTTTCCAAGAAGTGAATCTCTTATACAACCTCCTACTGCATAAGCCCGGAAGCCGTTTTTATTAAGAATTTCCATTGCTATACGAGTATAATGGGGAATAATTATATTCACTTTAATCATCTCCGCTGTAATAATATTATAAAAAACGCAAACACTAAAGGTATTATGAATAGCTGTAATCTCCGCAGAACAATTCTGCTTTCGGTATCGGGAATAATAACGGGAGTTCTTCAGGTTTGCGTGTTTATTCCGTGGCTTATTTTCCTCAGTCCCGTTCCTTTGCTTTTTCAGGTTTACAAATCAAGATCAAAAAAAGAATACAGAAACACTGTTTCGGCATTTTTTCTGCCCTATTATTTTACCCAGTCTCTTTTCCTTATTACCATATGGAAAATAATGCCCCTGCCAGAATTTATTGGAATTCCTCTTTCCCTGCTTGCAGTGCTTGCTCTGACCGCGTGGCTGAGTATTATCATGCTTGCTCCGCTATGGTTTTATCCTTATTTAAAAAAGAACTCACCCATTGATATTCTTACCTTTTCACTGCTTTTTATTGTTGGGGAATGGCTTTCGGAATATGTTCCCATTCTGTCATTTCCATGGTCGGGGCTATGGATGGGATTAACGAATGAACCTATCCTTATCCAGTCGGCGTCCCTTCTGGGCTGCCATTTTACAAGCCTGATAATTTTGCTTTCAAGCGGTGCAATAACTCTTGTACTATGCAATTACAAAAATAAAAAATCAATAGGATATTCTCTTATTTTTGCAGCTTTGACCGCAGTTAATATTTCCTACGGAATTACACATATCCACGATATCAAAAAGGATCTGAACACTGCCGACAAAACCAAAATAATGATAGCTCAGGATAATGTTGAAGGCAGGGAGAAAAACAAACTTCGTGCTAATGACGCAATAAACTCATATATTTCTATAATGGAACAAAACTGGCAGGAGGGTATTGACTTCGTTGTCCTTCCCGAAACCGCCATCCCGTGTGATTATGAACAGGGGGCTGAAGCCTTCAAACCTCTTATAGAGTTTGCAAAAAAACATAATACCACATTGCTCACCGGCTGTTTTGTGGAAGAGGACGGCGAAACATACAATGCGATGTATACCGTTACAGAAAAGGGCTTCTGCAAAACGCCTTACCTCAAGCAGGTCCTTGTTCCTTTCGGAGAAAAAATCCCTCTTGCAAAGCTTTTCGGAGCGGAAACCCTTTCACCTGCCGAACCGGGACTTAATAAAGAGCTTCTCTGCGAAGACAACAATAAAATTGCGTCGGTTATTTGTATAGAATCAATTTATCCTTCACTGGTCAGAGAGCAGATAAGCAAAGGCGGTGAGATTCTTTGCGTCTCCACCAACGATTCATGGTTCGGGAAAAGCTATGCGAAATATGCTCATTACCGTCATACGATCATGCGAGCCGTAGAATCGGGCAAATACACCCTCCGTGCAGGAAACTGCGGTATTTCCGCCGTTATCACACCTTGGGGAGAACAAATATCCGTTATTTCCGATTCTTCAAAAGCTGCCATAGTATCGGAAATAAGTGCAATTAAATCCAAAACATTGTACACTTACACAGGAGATATAATCATTCTCCCCGGCTGTACAATGATATTGATTTGCATAATTAAAATCCTGAAAAGAAAACTAATTAAAAAGTAATCTTAAAGAGCCTTGCGGTATACTGTTTCCCGAATCTGACAATAACTTGTCCCGATTCTTTGCAGAAGCGGAATTGTTCCTCATTAAACGAAGGGTATATACAGGACATTTCAGCGTCTTTCCCCTTTAAAAACTCAACAGGCAAAACACACCTGCTGTTTTCGCCGTTTCTTCTCCACACAGCAAGATATGCCGTATGCTCGGTTCTGAGTCCCAAAGACGTCCACTCGTCGGAGAACTTAGAAGTACCCAGACTCCAGAACGGCAAAGCCTCTTTTATATCTCCCCGTATGGTTTTATACACATTTATTGCTTCGTTTACAAGTGCCTTTCGTTCAGGCTCAATTTGTCCCAGATGACCGCTTTGGTGAATACGAAGAAGCATGGCGTTTACCATATTGAACACAACCTCTTCCCTGTCTCCGCTCACCATAGGATAAGACCAGATTGCCGATTGCTCTGGACATACCGCAGAGGGCGAGTTTGCCGCAATGGTACAGTATTTTTTGTAATCGTCCTGATCGGAGGTGGACTGAATGGAATATCTTGAAAGCATAGCGTAATCCATTCTCAGCCCTCCGCTGGAACAGTTCTCGATTATCAGCTTGGGATATTTCTTGAATATGCTGTCCAGCCATTCAAGATAAGCTCTTTCATGCTGTAAAAGTCCGTCTCCTACACTGTCCGCATTCTGTTCCGTACCAATGCCCGGCTCAATATTATAATCCATTTTTATATATCCCACACCGTATTCCGAAACAAGCCTGTCCACAACCTCATTTGCATGAGCAATAACTTCAGGATTCCTAAAATCCAGCTGATATCTTGAACGGTCATGAACACGTTTGCCGTGCCTTGTGAAGAACCAGCTGTCGTCACAGACCTCGCTTACCATAGGACATTTAATCCCCATCACCTCAAGTTCAAGCCATACGCCGGGAATCATATTTTTTGAACGTATATAGTCGGTTACTTCCTTTAAACCACCCGGAAAACGCTCTCTTGATTCTCTCCACTGACCGACTCCGTCCCACCAGAAACCTTTGTCATACCAGCCTGCGTCAATACAGAAATATTCACAGCCCGCATCAGTCGCAGCATCAATCAAAGGCAATTCCTTTTCGGTTGTAGGATCTCCCCACAGACAGTTCATATAATCATTGAAAATCACCGCAAGGGTCTGATTGTCACGATTCCTTCTGCGGATCTTTCGGCGATATTTTGTTAGCTCTCCCATTGCATTGTCAAATCCGCCCACGGCAACGCCTACCGCACAGGGTACAGTCTCAAAGCTTTCCCCTTTTTCAAGCTTTTTGCTCCAATGGGATTCAATTTCCGAGGGACCCGACAGCTGTAAATACAGATGACCCTCCTGATCGGAAATTTCCCAATGCCATGAACCGTTATGCTCAATCTGCCAGAAAAGTGAAGAATTCGTTTCCTTATTCTCTAAATAACCCATTGGAATATATTCCTTTGAAGACCAGTTACCCACATTTGTAAAACCGATTACCTTTGAAGAATGCTGTTCTTTTTCAGGCTGACAAAGCTCAATTCCAAGCTGGGGCAAAGTGTATTCCTGCCACTGAAGTTCTCTTTGCCATGAGTTGTGGCATACTCTCAGACGCATTTTTTCATCCTGTGACAAAAGCCCTTCTTTCTCTATTCCTGTCAATGCAAATGAAGATACGTACTCAAGATTTACCTGTTCATCGCCTTTGTTGATGACCGTTGTCCAGGTTCTTGCAACGGAAATGCCATTATAAAACTGAAAATGAGAAACCACTTCCAGTCCTGTTTCAGCGTCAAACGTTTTAATTTCCAGCTTTCGTCCCAGCTGATTTGCAGTATCTTTCAGATCCTTGAATTTAAGGCGATAACCGGGAGCAGTAACAATATATTTGTTACCGTGGCGTTCAAGCGGTCTGTCCAGTCCGGAAATATTTACTTCAACAAGACGGAAGCCCAATGTCCCGGAACGGCATTCCAGATCCTTTTCATTAAAAGGCAATGCCGAAAAATGAAGCAGCTTCGCCTCATTATTATCATCTATTTCAAGCACAAAATTTATTCCGTTTTCAGATATGTGAATACGTTTCATACCAATACTCCTTTTTTCATCATAAAAACAGTATAACACAGAAAAATTATAAAATCTATAGCATTTTTCAAAAAAGTATGTTATAATATTATAGTATTGTATTGTATCCTCGTAAGAGGAATAATAACAAGGAGGAAATTTAATATGAAACAAACCAAAACAATTGTCGGAATCGGTATTCTGACAGCTATTGTCATCGTACTTCAATCGCTGGCAATAGGAATCAGATTCGGTACATTCAGTATTACACTGGTACTTGTACCAATCGTTGTGGGTGCTGCACTTTACGGATGGAAAGCAGGAGCATGGCTGGGATTTGTGTTCGGTGTAGTTGTACTTTTTACCGACGCAGGAGCATTTCTTGCAATAAGCGTTCCCGGAACAATTATAACCTGCATTTCTAAAGGTTTATTGGCAGGACTTGCGTCAGGTGTTGTTTACAAAGCACTTGTAAACAAAAATCGCTGGTTGGCAGTTATAACATCAGCAATAGTATGCCCAATAGTAAATACGGGAGTTTTCCTTATCGGTTGCTCGGTATTTTTCCTTGACACAATTAAAGTATGGGCTGCCGGTGCAGGCTTTGAATCGGTAGGAACATATTTCATCGTAGGATTTGTAGGAATCAATTTCCTTATTGAAATGGGTGTAAATATCGTGCTTAGCTCTGCTATTGTCAGAATTCTCAATATTGTCAGTCCAAAAATAAAAAAACAGGCTTAATTTATGTATGCAGGGTATTACAGGGATTTAATTTGTAAACATAAAGGCATCTAAGCTTCATCAAATGAAAGGAATGACCATAAATATGATTCTTGCAATAGATATAGGCAATTCAAATATAGTTCTCGGCTGTTTTGACGGCAATGATATTCTTTTTACCGAAAGAGTATCTACAAATCAGACGGCGACCGACCTTGAATATGCGGCAAACATGAAAATGGCAATGGATATGCATGGAATTGACCCCGAAAGCATAGACGGAGCAATTATATCTTCCGTTGTACCATCGGTAACCAACACCTTTAAAGAGGCTGTGGAAAAGTATCTTAACGTAGAGGTAAAGGTAGTCGGTCCGGGAATCAAAACAGGACTCAGCATACTTATAGACAATCCGGCACAGCTGGGAAGCGACCTTGTTGTTGCCGCAGTTGCAGGAATCAACGAATACCCTGCACCAATGATTATCATAGACATGGGAACTGCAACGACTCTTTCCGTAATCAACAAAAATAAATGCTATTTAGGCGGAATGATCATGACAGGTGTGGCTGTTTCTACCGACGCCCTTATAATGAGGACTGCTCAGCTTCCGAAAATAGCTTTTGAAAAGCCGAAAAAAGTAATAGGCAGCAATACGATAGACAGTATGAAAAGCGGAATAATGTATTCCAACGCCTGTGCTATTGACGGCGTTATAGGGCGTATTGAAGAAGAGCTGGGCGAGAAATGTACGGTTATCGCAACAGGCGGGCTATCCGACGTTATCGTGCCTCTATGCAGAAGAGATATTATTCTCGACGACGATCTGCTTCTCAAGGGTCTTATGATAATATATAATAAAAACAAATGATAACAGCGGCAAAAATCATTGACTTTGCAGCTGTGTTTAAAGCAATTTGATATATAATACAATACATCAAGCAGCTCTCACGGGCTGCTTTTTT
>JBJERB010000075.1:0-7172 GCA_051882055.1 Oscillospiraceae bacterium | reverse complement strand
CCTTGTCGCTCGTCGCAACGAGCGAAATACCCCTTCGTCAGGCTGTCCGCACAGGTGTGAAAAAGCATACCTTACAGTATGCTATGAAAAACAGCCAAAGGCTGTTTTTGTGAGGGGCATGGGAACGTTTCCGTAGGAAACTTCCAATTTTGCTTCGCAAAATTTCACTACTGAGAAAGGGCTGCCCCTAAAAATTTATAAAGCTTTGACTTTTTCGACAGGCTGAAGGCTCTGCATTTCTGCAGAGCCTTTTCGTTTGAAGTGAAATTACTTCTCTTCGTTGTTGTAAAGTTTAGCGTATCTGAGCAGGTAATCGTATCTGTCAGCAGCGTTCTTAACAGCCTGATCAAAGAGAGCGTCTGCTCTTTCAGGATTCTGTCTTGCAAGAGCGTTGTAACGAACTTCTCCCATGAGGAAGTCTTTGTAATCAGCTGTAGGAGCTTTAGAATCAAGAGTAAACGGATTCTTGCCTTCTGCTTTGAGACGAGGATCAAATCTGTATAAGTGCCAGTAACCGGCCTGTACAGCTTTCTTCTCTTCTGTCTGAGCAATCGACATACCGCCTTTGATACCATGGTTGATACATGGAGCGTAAGCGATGATAAGTGAAGGTCCGTGATATGATTCAGCCTCTGTAATAGCCTTGATACACTGGTTGTAGTCAGCACCCATAGCAATGTGTGCTACATATACATAACCGTATGACATAGCCATTCCGGCAAGGTCTTTCTTCTTTGTTTCCTTACCTGCTGCCGCAAACTGTGCGATAGCGCCTGTAGGAGTTGATTTTGATGACTGTCCGCCTGTGTTGGAGTAAACCTCTGTGTCGAATACGAAAATGTTTACGTCTTCGCCCTGAGCGAGAACATGGTCAACACCGCCGTAGCCGATATCGTAAGCCCAGCCGTCACCGCCGAAGATCCACATTGATTTCTTGCGGAGATAATCAGCGTCCTTGAGGATTTCCTCTGCTGCCTTTGTCTTTGATTTCTTCAGAGCTTCGATCAAAGCGTCAGTTGCAGCTGAGTTAGCAGCACCGTCGTCAATAGTTGAGAGATAGCCTTCAATAGCTTTCTTCAAAGCTGCCGACTTTGTGGATTTTTCAAGATCAAGAACTTTTCCGATAGTTCTCTGTCTGATTGTATTCTGTGCAAGGAACATACCGTAACCGTACTCTGCGTTGTCTTCAAAGAGTGAGTTAGCCCAAGCAGGACCCTTGCCGTTTTTGTTTGTTGTGTAAGGAGTAGAAGGAGCAGAACCACCCCAGATTGACGAACATCCTGTAGCATTTGCAATGTACATTCTGTCGCCGAAGAGCTGTGTTACCAGCTTAGCATAAGGTGTTTCACCACAGCCTGCACATGCGCCTGAGAATTCAAGCAGAGGCTGTTTGAACTGTGAGCCCTTAACTGTTGTTTCTTTGAATTTTGTGAGAACGTCAGGCTTTTCAGGGAGTGTCAGACCGTAGTTGAATACTTCCTGTTCAGCAAGCTGAGTTTCCAGAGGAGCTAAGCTGAGAGCCTTGTTGCCTTTCTTTCCGGGACATACGTTTACGCATGAACCGCAGCCTGTACAGTCGAGTGCAGACAAAGTAACAACAAAGTTGTATCCCGGCATACCAACCATAGGAACAGCCTTTTCCTGAGCAAGTTTAGGAGCTTTCTTAAGCTCTGCGTCTGTCATAACAACAGGACGGATAACTGCATGAGGACAAACATATGAACAGAAGTTACACTGAATACAGTTTTCGCTCTTCCAGAAAGGAACGTCAACAGCAATGCCTCTCTTTTCAAATGCAGCAGATCCCTGTGGGAATGTGCCGTCAGCCATGTCAACAAAAGTTGAAACAGGAAGCTTGTCACCCTGCTGTGCGTTGCAAGGAATCTGAATGTTGTTTACGAAATCCTGTAAAGTCTTGTTGGAGCATTTAACTGCGTCCATGCCCATCTTTGTATCCTTTGCAGTTTTCCAGCTTTCAGGAACCTTAACTTCAACAACCTGCTGACAGCCGGCGTCGATAGCGTCGTGGTTCATCTTTACAATTGCTTCGCCCTTCTTTGAGTATGAAGCAGTTGCAGCGTCTTTCATGTATTTGATAGCGTCGTCGATAGGAATAATGTTAGCCAGCTTGAAGAATGCAGACTGAAGAACAGTGTTGATTCTGTTGCCAAGACCGATTTCCTTACCGATTTTAACACCGTTGATGGTGTAGAATTTAATGTTGTTCTGAGCGATGTATCTCTTAACCTGTCCGGGGAGATGCTTTTCAAGATCTTTAGCGTCCCACTGGCAGTTGAGGAGGAATGTTCCGCCCGGCTTGATATCGGTAACGATATCATATTTGTTGATGTAAGATTCGTTGTGACAAGCAACGAAATCAGCCTGATTGATAAGATATGTTGACTTGATAGGAGTCTTTCCGAATCTCAGGTGAGATACTGTTACACCGCCTGATTTCTTGGAGTCGTATGCAAAGTATGCCTGAGCATAGAGATCTGTGTGGTCGCCGATGATCTTGATTGAGTTCTTGTTAGCACCGACAGTACCGTCAGCTCCCAGACCCCAGAATTTACAAGCTGTTGTTCCTGCCGGAGCAGAGTCAAGCTTTTCTTCGGAATCAAGAGAAAGATTTGTAACATCGTCCTTGATGCCGATTGTGAAACGAGGCTTGTAAGTATCTTTCCATGAAGCGTTCCAGAAAACAGCCTTGATCTGAGCAGGAGTTGTGTCCTTTGAACCCAGACCGTATCTGCCTGAAGCAACAGGAATGTCATGGAACTGTGTGCCTTTGAGAGCGGCAACAACGTCAAGATAAAGAGGTTCGCCGAGAGAACCCGGTTCCTTTGTTCTGTCGAGAACAGAAATCTGTTCGCAGGTTGAAGGAATAGCTTCAACAAGCTTGTCTGCACGGAAAGGTCTGTAAAGTCTTACCTTAACAAGACCCAGCTTTGTGCCTTCGTGTGCGTTGAGATAATCGATTGTTTCTTCGATTGTGTCACAAACAGAACCCATAGCAACGATAACGTGAGTTGCGTCAGGAGCACCGTAGTAGTTAAACAGCTTGTAGTCTGTTCCGATTTTAGCGTTAACCTGATTCATGTAGTCTTCAACTACTTCAGGAATAGCGTCGTAATACTTGTTGCAGGCTTCACGTGCCTGGAAGAAGATATCAGGGTTCTGAGCTGTACCTCTGAGAACAGGATGCTCAGGGTTGATTGCTCTCTTTCTGAATTCTTCGATTGCTTCATTGTCAACCATTTCAGCAACGTCTTCTTTGTCCCAGACTTCAATCTTCTGGATCTCGTGAGATGTTCTGAATCCGTCAAAGAAATGAATGAAAGGAACTCTGCCCTTGATAGTTGAAAGATGAGCAACAGTACCCAGATCCATAACTTCCTGAGGGTTTGAAGAACAAAGCATAGCGAAACCGGTCTGACGGCATGCATAAATGTCAGAGTGATCGCCGAAAATGTTCAGAGCGTGAGAAGCTACGCAACGAGCTGAAACATGGATAACGCAAGGGAGAAGTTCTCCTGCGATTTTGTACATGTTAGGGATCATAAGAAGAAGTCCCTGAGAAGCAGTGTAAGTTGTTGTCAACGCACCTGCGGACAGTGAACCGTGAACGGTACCTGCGGCGCCTGCCTCAGACTGCATTTCGGCAACCTTAACAGGAGTACCGAAAATGTTGGTCTGACCTTTTGCAGACCACTGATCTGTAACTTCTGCCATGACTGATGAAGGTGTGATTGGATAGATAGCAGCAACTTCTGTAAATGGGTATGACGCCCATGCAGCAGCGTTGTTTCCGTCCATGGTTTTCATTTTTCTTGCCATTTTAAGATCAATCCTTTCTTAATATTCCGAAGCGGTTTTTTATGTCGCAAAAGCTTGCTCTTGATTGAAGCAAGCCGGCCGTTCCGGACAACAGAACATAATTGAAAACCGTTCAAAAAGCTCTGTTTTAACTATTATATTATATCACCAATATAAAGATTTGTAAATAGGTTTCGTGAAATTTTTCACAATTTTAACATGCTTGAATCGGCTTGCTAAAAAAGTTGTCAAAAGCCCTTTTCTTTTTGTAAAAAATGTAGTATAATATGATTGATATTATTTGTTTTCGGAATGAAAAAATGATGGATGAAAGGAATGAAATTTGTATGAAAAACGAAATAACCGTTAGGCTTTTTAATCGTGATTATCGCCTTATGACTGATGAAACAAAGGAGTATACTGATAATATAGCTAAGGAGCTTAATCAGAGAATGTCGGAGCTGCTGCAGTCAAAGCTGACAATGTCCGTTCAGGACGCTGCGGCACTTATTGCTTTGGAGTGTTATGACGAGCTGATTAAATCAAGGGAAAATGTGGATAGGATCAGAACTCAGGTCAAGGATTATATTGACGACGCAAGCCAGGCTAAGGTAAAAGCCGAAAAAGCCCAGAGTGAAGTGGAAAAGCTTCATGAAAGAGTGGCACAGCTTGAAAATATGCTTAAACAAAATAATGCTTCTCAGCGTAATGTATCTTCACAAAGACCGTTGGGTAATGTTCCGTATAATACTTTCAGAAATAATAACGGAGTGAAATAATGGCTGAAATCCTTGCACCCTGCGGAAGCCCCGAAGCCCTTAAAGCGGCACTTAGATGCGGAGCTGACGCCGTTTATCTTGGAGGAGAAATGTTTTCTGCAAGACAAAACGCTGCGAATTTTTCGGACGACGAACTGAAAACCGCAGTGTATGATTGCCATGTGAGAAAAGTCAAGGTCTATCTTGCGATTAATACCCTTGTTACCGATGAACAGCTTGAAATGTGCCTTGATATGGTGAAAAGGGCTTGTGAAATCGGAGTTGACGGGCTGATAATTCAGGATTTGGCATTGATTGAGATCGTGAAAAAATGCTGTCCTCAAATGGAAATACATGCCTCCACCCAGATGACGGTTCATACCGTAAGAGGAGCTTTGCAGACAAAGGATTGGGGCTTTTCACGGACAGTCCTTTCCCGGGAATTGCCCTTTCCCATAATTTCGGATATTGCAAAGCTTCCCATAGAAACCGAGGTTTTCGTTCATGGTGCGTTGTGTATGTCCGTGTCGGGACAGTGCTTTATGAGCGGAGTTATCGGTTCCAGAAGTGCAAATAGGGGACTTTGTGCTCAGCCTTGCCGACTGCCTATGACTGCGGTCAGGGGCAGAGAGGAATATGCTCTTTCCCTTAAAGATATGTGCGAAGCGGATAGCGTTGAAATGCTGGAAAATGCAGGAGTAGATTCGCTGAAAATTGAGGGAAGAATGAAACGTCCCGAATATGTTGCCGCTTCGGTGAATGTGTATAAACAGGCGTCAAAAGGACGGGATTATGACATTTCTCTTCTGGAAAGTGTTTTTTCAAGAAGCGGTTTTACCGATGGGTATATAAAGGGTAAAATCGGCAGAGATATGTTCGGCGTACGGAGTAAAGAGGACGTTGCCGCAACGGCGAAAGCCCTTCCTAAGCTTCATGAGCTTTACCGTCAGGAAATGAAACGCAGCAGCATTTCTCTTGATTGTAAGGTGAAAACAGATAAGCCCTTGACGGTTACTGCTGTGGACGAAAACGGAATATCCGTTATATTAGAGGGGGATGTTCCCGAACCTGCAAAAAACCGCCCCTGCGATGAAGAATACTTGAAAAAACAGCTTTCAAAGCTGGGGGATACAATATATGAATTAAAGGATTTTTCCGCAGAAATAGATAATGATCTTTCGGTTCCCGCTTCAAAGCTGAATAGTTTAAGACGTGAAATTACTTCTCAGCTTGATGAAAAAAGAGCAAAGCATTTTACCAATATCATAGCTTTTGACAGATATAAAATAACAACGGATTTTGCTGCCGTAAGAAAATCAGGGAAGCCGAAGATGCGTATTTCGGTAAGTAATTTAAATCAGCTTGAGGGCGTGGATTTTGATTCAATAGAGCTTGTAAACATTCCTCTTGAATTGGTTGAATCGGCATTGAAAAAGGACCTGCCGGTTTCAAAGATTGCAGTCCGAATGCCCAGGTTCACTTTTGATGAGAAACGGGATTTTGATAAATTAAAGAGCCTTGCCAAGTTCGGTGTACGGCATTTGCTTTGTACAAATATTTCACATCTATCCATGGGTAAAGAGCTTAAAATGATAATCCATACTGACTTTGGATTTAATATTACTAATTCTTTGTCGCTGAAAATGCTGAAAGAAGAGGGCGTAGAGGACGCTGTAGCTTCTTTTGAACTTAAAGCTCAGCAAATAAATAAATTGGCGGACTTTTTGTCTGTGGGAATAATTGCTTACGGCAGACTTCCTCTTATGCTTACGGTGAATTGCCCCGTAAAAAAGTCTGTAGGCTGTGAGAAATGTATAGGTAAGCTTTGGGATAGAACAGGACGGGAATTTCCTGTCAGATGTAATAAAAAACGAGGCTATACGGAAGTCTTAAATTCAGATGTGCTGTACCTTGCAGATAAATTGCATGATTTTAATGTTGACTTTGTTTCGCTTGATTTTTATGAGGAATCGGCACATCAGGTCAGACAAGTTATATCCGCATATCAAAAAGGCAGCAAGCTTAATTTAAATAAATTTACAAGAGGATTGTATTACAGAGGGGTAAAATAAATCTTTGTTAATAACAGGAGGATAAAAATGAAACTGCTTATAAAAAAACTTAATGAAAATGCAACAATACCGCAAAGACAAACTCAGTTCAGTGCCGGATATGACCTTTGCAGTGCTGAGAATATTGTTGCAAAAAAAGGTGAGACTACAAAGATCCATACGGGTATATCTGCTGAGATTCAGGGAGATAAAAATGTGGTTTTGCTTATCTATGCAAGAAGCTCAATGGCAACAAAGTTCGGGCTTGCTCCCGCTAACTGCGTGGGAGTTGTTGACTGGGATTACAGAGGAGAAATTATTGTTGCTCTGAGAAATTCGGGTAAAGAAGATTATGAAATCAAATGCGGTGACAGAATCGCACAGCTTGTTGTAACACCGGTTTTCACACCGGAAGTTGAGGAAGTAACTGAACTTTCAGATACCGAACGGGGAGCAGGAGGCTTTGGCTCAACCGGGTCCTAGCCCACACGGGGGTCCTAACGCCGGACGGGCGATGTCACGATATCGGTTTGCAATAATCCAAAAC
>JBJERB010000074.1:0-7278 GCA_051882055.1 Oscillospiraceae bacterium | reverse complement strand
AAGAAAGGCAGGTTTGCAATGAAAAAGATATTGATATTTGTCACAGCAATACTAACATGGGGAGTATTATTCGGCTGTGACAGTTCAACAGAAAACTTATCGGACAGCATACATGAAACAAATTCGGCGGAAGCCATAGATATTTCAAAAGGAGCGAGCGAAACCATGCTTGAAAGATCAATTTTATTTGAGGGAGACACTTCCCGTCTTGCAGAAAAACTTTACAACATTGAAAAAAATCCGAAAGACATAACCCAAATATGCTTTTTGGGAGATTCCATAACCCAGGGCTCAGCTGCAAGCTCCCCTGCAAATCAATACACAGGATTATTTCAGAAATGGTGGGAGGATAACATAAGCTACTATGCAGAGTTCACAAACGCCGGTATCGGGGCTACCACCTCATATCTTGGAGTTCACAGAGTACAAAGCCATGTTCTGGACAACAATCCCGACATTATATTCATAGAATTCATAAACGACACTGACGATGAATTTTACAAAGCGAGCATGGACAGTCTTGTAAGAAAATGCTTATCGCAAAAGAACAATCCTGCGGTTATAATGATTGAAATGACTATGGACGACGGAACATCTCCACAGAATGTTCACTCGGAGATAGCGAAGGCTTACGGAGTTCCCGTAATTTCATATCACGACGCAATTATGCCTGAAATCGAAGCCGGCACAATTAAGTGGACTGACATTTCTCCCGACAACATTCATCCCAATGACGCAGGTCACAAAATGCTGGCTCAGATGCTGGAGAATTACATACAGCAGGTCTGCAGCAAGCTGAATTCCATTGATAAGGAATCAAAACCTTTTGAAGCACAGTCCCCTACGGGTGACAAATATGCAAAAGCCCGTCTTGCAGACAGGAACAGCGACGAAGTAAAGGTTACAGACGAAGGAAATTTCACGGAAACTGCGTCCTTCCAGAAATTCAATGCCGGCTGGGCAACCGAAAGCGGAGGCGAAGCCGTATTTGAAATGGAATTCCAAAATCTCGGAATAGCATATCTGAAAACCACAGACGGATTAAGTGCAGACGTTACCATAACGGTAGACGGAAAGCAGGTCAAGCCTATCACGGGGAACTTCCCGGATGGCTGGGGCAATTATGTGGAGACCGACGAGCTTTACGTTTCGGACAAGGCTGAAAAGCACACAGTTAAAATTTCAGTGGACGAAGGCGACGCAAAGAACTTTCAGATACTTACATGGCTGCTGTCATAACAAATAATAAAAGCACAAAAGTAAAAGGTAAGTCCTCAAAATGAGGGCTTACCTTTTTAATTGACTGATATTTTATTGAGCAAAGTAGTTACCTCTCACTGAGGGAAATAAACTAATTTTATCCCATGATTTTTATTTTGATAAATCAATTTTCCTTACTGCATTCCTTACCTTGAGGACAAATGTGGGGGAAACCGACAGCTCGTCGATTCCCATTCTCAAAAATCTTTCGGTAAGAGTTGTATCTGCAGCAAGTTCTCCGCATATTCCGATCCATGCTCCGTTTCTGTGAGCATTTGCTGCGGACATTTCAATAAGACGAAGTATCGCTTCGTGATGTGTATCGCAAAACTGTTCTATATCGGGATTCTGTCGGTCACAGGCAAGGGTATATTGAGTCAGATCGTTTGTACCTACGCTGAAAAAGTCTACCATGGGAGCCAGCTTATCACTTATAATTGCCGCCGCAGGAGTTTCGATCATAATTCCAAGCTCAGTGTTTTCAGAACACTTTATTCCCTGCTCTTTAAGCTCAGCCTTTACTTCATTACAGATATCAAGTATTTTTTCAAGCTCGGATACACTTGTTATCATGGGAAACATTATTCCCATATTTCCGTATACAGACGCTCTGAACAAAGCCCTGAGCTGTACCTTGAAAATCTCCGGACGGGTAAGGCATATTCTTATAGCACGATAACCAAGTGCAGGATTTTCTTCCTTTTTCAGATTGAAATAGTCCGCCTGTTTGTCAGCACCGATATCCAGAGTACGAATGATAACCTTTCTGCCGGCCATGCTTTCAAGTACTTTTTTATATGCCGTGAACTGCTGTTCCTCTGTGGGATAGTCGGGATTTTCAAGATAAAGAAATTCACTTCTGAAAAGTCCGATTCCGCCTGCGTCATTCACCAATACCGCACCTATATTTTCTACGCTGCCGATGTTTGCATAAATATTTATCTTTGTTCCGTCAAGAGTAACGTTTTCCTTTCCCTTCAGGGATTGCAAAAGACGTTTCTTTTCCTCATCGTCCTGCTGTTTTTTCAGAAGCCTGTTTCTCGTTCCCTCATCGGGATCTATATATATTTCTCCCGTAAATCCGTCGACTATGGCTTCGTCCCCGTTTTTTATATCCCTTAAAAACTGATCCCCTACGCCTATAACCGCAGGAATGTTCATGTTTCTTGCAAGAATAGCAGTGTGGGAATTTGAGGAACCGTGGGCTGTGACAAATGCAAGGACTTTGCTTTTATCCAGTGAAACGGTTTCACTGGGAGCAAGATCATCTGCACAAATGATCATTGCTTCTCCGCTATCTTCTCCATCGGCAATACCGCCCATCAGATTTGAAATTATTCTGTTGGAAATATCCTTTACATCAGCGGCTCTTGCCTGCATATATGCATCGTCCATTGATGAGAACATTTCCGCAAAATTATCCGCCGTTACCGCTACCGCATATTCTGCATTCACTTTCTGGGTCTCAATTATATTTTCAATGGATTCGTTATAATCATCGTCTTCCAGCATCATCATGTGTATTTCAAAAATTTGAGCGTTTGCTTCGCCCACTTCCTTCAGAGCTTTTTCGTATATAGCCTGAAGCTGGTTAGCGGCGGCATCTTTTGCCGCCTCAACCCTTGACTTCTGAGCTTCTGTATCCTCCACATGAATACGTTTGACATTCATGTCCTGCTTTTGAAAGATTGAGATTTTTCCCATTGCAACTGCCCCGTAGACGCCTTTGCCTTTAAATATTGTCATAATCTCACCCTCTTAAAGATTAGCTTCAAGAAATTCCTTCATTGCGGCTTCTGAGGCTTCCTCGTCACCGCCGTTTATGGTTACAGTGATTGTATCGCCACATTTTACGCCAAGTCCCATAAGCATCATAAGCTTTGCGGCTCCAACGGTTTTTCCTCCCTTTGTAATGGTTATTTCACTATCCAGAGCCTTTGCGGTCTTTGCAAGCATTCCTGCCGGTCTTGCATGGATTCCAAGCTCGTCCTTAATGGTATAATCAAATGTTTTCATAATGATAATTCCTTTCCTTATTTTATTTCAATTATTTTATTGCCGGCGGATATATTTCCCCCTGCTGATATTTCTACAGAATTATAATCGTCTGTATTACAGATAATCATAGGCGTTGTGGTTTTATAGCCGGCATTTTTTATGCCTTCCATATCAAATGAGATCAGCAGATCACCTTTGTGGATCTCCTGCCCGTCGGAAACATGGGCTTCAAAAAATTCTCCGTTTAGCTTTACGGTATCGATTCCTATATGAATAAGAATCTCACAGCCATCCTTTGAAACAAGATTTATTGCATGCTTTGTATCAAACACCATATCCACCTTACCGTCACAGGGAGCATAAAGCTTACCTTCTGTTGGCTCAACTGCAACTCCCTCACCCAGAACCTTGGTTGAAAAGGCTTCATCCTCAACCTCTTCCAGAGGAACTATTATACCGTTCATATGCGAGAACAATTCAATATGATGAGTTTCAGTGCTTTCCATACTGCTTTGCTTATCAGGCTCTTCAGCAGATTCAAGTCCGATTAAATCGTCAAGTTTATCCGAATCCTCCGACTCCATAAAATCTTCAAGATTTGATTTTACCACCGAAACCTGAGGTCCGTAAATCACCTGCACGCCGTTACCTTTATGAATAACGCCTGACGCTCCGCTTTGCTTTAACAGACTGTCCTGAACCGGTTCCGGGTTAACAACAGTTACTCTCAGACGTGTTGCACAGCAGTCAAGATCGGAAATATTTGATTTTCCTCCCAAGCCTTTAAGAATCAATGCACTTACTCTGTCAAACGCTGTATCTCCCGATAGATTGGAATTGTTCTTGTCTTTCATATCCGCTCTTGTATAAAGCTTCGGTTCTATATTATCAGCCTCTCTTCCCGGAGTTTTAAGATCAAACTTAGTAATCATAAAATAAAATACAAAATAGTAAACCACAGCATAAATCAGACCGATAATAACTATCCATACCCAGTTGGTCTTGTCATTTCCCTGTAATATACCGAACAGTGTAAGGTCAATCGCACCGCCCGAAAACGTCATGCCTACTCCCACGTTAAAGATATGCATAAGCATATAAGACAGTCCCGCAAGAACGCAGTGTACTGCATACATAGCCGGAGCCACGAACAGGAATGTAAATTCCAGAGGTTCCGTAATACCTGTCAGCATAGAAGTCAATGCTGCTGAAAGGAGAAGTCCTCCTACAACCTTTTTCTTTTCGGGACGTGCCGTTTTATACATTGCAAAAGCTGCTGCAGGAAGTCCGAAAATCATAAATGGGAATTTCCCTGACATAAATCTTGTTGCCGAAACGGAAAAATGCTCTGTGGTTTTGGAAGCAAGCTCTGCAAAGAAAATATTCTGTGCACCCGAAACTGTTACTCCGTCGATAATCATTGAACCGCCAAGTTCCGTTTGCCAGAAAGGCATATAGAATACATGGTGCAGACCAAAGGGAATCAACGCTCTTTCTATTATGCCGTAAATCCATGTTCCTGCATAACCGGAATCAAGAACAATCTGTCCGAGGTGAGCAATTCCTCCCTGAACCACAGGCCATAAAAAGAACATTACTACACCTACGATCAGATATACAACGCTTGTTATAATCGGAACAAATCTTGTGCCGCCGAAGAAGGACAGAACCTGAGGAAGCCGGATTTTATAGAATTTATTGTGAAGCGCCGCAACGCCCAGACCTACAATAATTCCCCCGAATACGCCCATCTGAAGCGTTGTTATTCCAAGGACCGATGTGGTTGAGTTTGCCGCCATTGCTTCAACGCCGCCTTTGGCGGAAATCAGCGTGCTTATTGCCGTGTTCATAATCAGATAGCCGATAGCTCCCGACAGTGCGGCAACGGCTTTTTCTTTTTTTGCCATGCCTATGGCTACGCCCATCGCAAAGAGCAGTGCAAGGTTGTCAAAAACAACACTGCCTGTTTTGCTCATTATATCAAGGATAGTGTATAAAACTCCGCCCTCTTTAATAATGTTGGTCAATCCATAGGTTTCCAATGTAGTGGAATTTGTAAATGAGCTTCCTATTCCAAGCAGGAGTCCCGCAATAGGAAGCAGGGCAATGGGAAGCATGAATGACCGTCCGACCCTCTGTAAAACCCCGAAAATTTTATCTTTCATTGTGAATACCTCCGTTGATTTCAAATTTTTTATTCAGAATTTGAGAAAGCGGTTTATTTCGTAACAGCGTTAATTATTTTAATGCTTTATAAACATCACTCATTTTAGTATCTAATTTTGCGTTGATAATATGCATTTAAATAAAAAACAAGGCGTCGCAGTAAACGACGCCTTATTTAGCATTTTACTTTGTTTTAACAGGCAACCGGATTTCTGTAAGCCAATCCTCTGTATTCTCCTTGTTCCACATTCCGTCAATGTAACATTCACGGGGAAAACCGCTGATTTTATAGCCTGTTTATTGTAACACTGTATTAAATAAATTTCAATAAATTTTTTTGCAATTTTTATTTTTACACCCATAGAATAAATTACTTTTCTCTGCAAATAATAGAAATACAAAACCGACCGGAACGAATTTTGTTCTTTCCAGTCATATATTTGCGTGAAAGGAATGTATATATATGAAAGCAACAGGTATTGTCAGACGTATCGACGACCTCGGCAGAGTCGTTATTCCAAAAGAAATAAGAAGAACTATGCGTATTCGTGAAGGCGATCCCCTTGAAATCTACACAAGTAACGACGGAGAAGTAATTTTTAAAAAGTATTCTCCTATAAACGAACTTGCAGAAGGAGCTGTTCAGGCAGCAGAGGTCATTTCAAAATTAGGAGGAGCTCCCGCAGTTGTATTCGACAGAGACCATGTTGTCGCCGTTTCGGGAGTACAAAAGAAGGAGTATTCGGAACGCCGTATTTCTCCCGCTTTGGAAGATTTACTCGAAAACAGAAAATCTTTTGTTTATACCTCAGAAAGCACTCAGACACTAAGCCCTATCGAAGGCATAGATAAAACAGCTCTTGCAGTTTTCCCTATAATATCATCGGGAGATATCACGGGAGCAGTCGCTTTTATGTCTAACGGAGATAACAAAAAAGCTACCGAACAGCATAAAATGCTGGCTCAGGCAGCCGCTATGTTTCTCGGAAAACAAATCGAAGAATAAAAAAAGGACTGTATCCGGGTTTAGGATACAGTCCTTATAATATATAGTGCGGAGGGAAACCGCAAAATTAGCTTTTTATTCTTCTTTTTCACTTTCGCTCTGTGCTGCAAGCAAATCACGAATCTCAGTAAGCAACGCAATATCAGGAGCAACTTCCTCTTCCTTTTCCTCTTCTTCAGCTTCTTCTTTTTCTTTCTTCTTAAGATTCTGAAGTGCATTTACAAACTTCACAATCAGGAATACACAGAATGCAGTTATAAGGAAAGAAATAACAGCCGAAATGAAAGCTCCGAAGTTGATAACCGGATGATTACCCCAAGGAATAGTAACTTTTAATTCTGCAAAATTTATACCTGCCAGAATCATTCCGATTACAGGCATTAAAACGCTTTCAACCAGTGCGTTTACAATGGCTGTGAACGCTCCGCCGACTACAACGCCGACAGCAAGGTCCATAACGCTTCCTCTTGATATAAATTCTTTGAACTCATTGCTAAATCTCTTTATAAATCCTTCTTTTTTTTCAGCCATTACGGTACGTCCCCTTTTTCTACAATAAAAATTCATAAAAGTATTTTTATACAATTATTATAATACTATTATACAAAAACTTCAACATTATTCAACATTTTTTTACAATTTCTTAATTTAATATTTTACATTTAATATAAGTAAGTTCAAAAAATGTTTGCTATTGTGCAAGTTGTCTTTTTATACATATTTTTATTGAAATAAATTGTAATAAATGTAGAACAGAAAAAAAGGCAAAAAAAGTCCTTGACAAACAGCAACAAAAAGAGTATAATAATCTATGTTGCTGAACGCGACTAATGTGGGACGTGACAATT
>JBJERB010000073.1:0-7344 GCA_051882055.1 Oscillospiraceae bacterium | reverse complement strand
CTTATTCTGGTTGATTTATCAAGATTTTCTCCTGATGTGGATACAAATGTACCAACAGAATAATCAAACTTCAAGCTATATTTATACCCTTTTTCTATTCCCTCACGCCGGACAGACAAATCGTTATGTATTTTAGCGATATTCTGTTTATTCTTCTCGATTTGGTCTACCGAATCACTGACAGAGCTGGCGTATTGTTTTGCGTTATCCGCACATTCTTTGGCATAATCGCTTTCACTCCTTGCAGCTTGATAATATGTTTCGGATTGGTTTCTAAATGTTTTTGCTTGATTTACAGCATCGGTAACACTGTCATACTGCTCCTGCATTTCCGTAAAATTTCCGTTAACTATATCTATCCCGTCAGGAATTTTAGTATCTTTATCTATTAACTGTATCATCTTATCACTCCTATCCAACTATAAGGTACTGAACCTCAAACTCCATACCTATTGGCAAAGTAACAGCACTGGAAGCCATTCCCAATGACGGAGAGACAATAGCATAGCTGAAAGCTGTTGTCTCTATTTCCGTAACAAATACATTTACCGAATAACTTGGATTATTTCTCTTGACAGTCAGAAAAACTGTCGGATTATCATGATATTTCTGATAAGGAATTGTATCTGTTTTTTGCATCCCACCGGATGTGGTTACAAATGCTGTCCCTGTTTCAATACGATTAACTAATATCAGTGCATCTTCAATTTCTTTTGCCGAAAGGCTAATTTTTTTATCTGCCATAATAAAATCCCTCCTTAGTCGTTTCCGCCACTCTGGATATCACACATAAGACCTCCGTCATATGTATAATCCATATCAAGCATGAGCAGTTCTTTTCGCTGACTGCCTGTACCTTTGAAAAATCTGTCCCACAACTCCAAGCGAGGGTCACCCAGGACTTGAGTAAAAGTCGCCGGAGTATACATGATACGCACCTTAGTATATAAGCTATGCAGTCGCTGTTTGGTCATAAACGGACATGTAAATTCCATTACATTATTAGGATCTCCGCCCGACTGTAATGTTACGTTGTCGCTTATTACGCACTTAAGACTTCCCGGATAAACCGTATCTTCGTCTATTTCAAGGTTATCTATATGCCGTTTTTCTTCAGTGACATCCAATGCATTTTCTTTGTCACCGTACCAACGCTGTATCAGCTGACCTGTACGGTCGCTTACCGCAAACTTGCCACGCATAGCAGCTATAAATCCTATAACCTCACGCATGGTATATCCGTTAGGTTTGTGCATATAAAATTGAAACGGCGAGGTAACTAAGTAGTAATCGTCATAGCTTACTATTCTATTGCCGTCTTCGTCGCATAAGTAACCTTCGTCTTCTTCTGTTTCTGCCGCCATACCTATTTGATTTGTTATATCTGCCATAACATCGTCCGACCTCTCCCAGCCGTTGTAGAATGACAGAGACGGTATATATGTTTTATCTGCAAAGCTCAATCTGTCGGAAAATTCTACTGTATAATAATCAGACATATATTTGCATGACAAAACAGTAAATTTGCCAATAGGTATTAACTCATCAGCCAATGTAGACAAATCATCAAGGCTATAATAGGTATAATCTGATAGGTCGTTAAAAGAGTAGTCTGCAAGGTCATTCCAAGTCTTTGATCTGGCACCTTGATATTGATCAAGTAAATACAGATATAGCCGGAACTCATTGCCTTTTGCTATAGTCTTACCGTTAGGAATAGTTATTATCTGCATTTCGCCTTGAGTAGAAACAACACTGCCTATACATGGCTTATCGCCCTGAGTACTGCCTTTACTCCATTTTATTTCGCCGACATCATCTACCTGAAAATCTCCAAAATCAATCAACGCATGAAAACATCTGCTGTCAGATTCTATTGCATTGGCGACCGATTGATGTTGCACCTGATACATTTATGACCGCCTCCTTTATTGTTCTATCATCTCAAAGGACAAGCCTTCATAGTATGTTTTGCCGTCCTTAAATTTAGTAACGGTATAACTAAAAGTACCTGATCCAACATAGAAATTTTTAGTTACATATCCCTCACCGGGTCTTATGCAAAGCTTGACATTATGTATCGGGATCATGTTGTTAACAAGGCTGTCTATCAGCTCAAATTCCTTTTGCGTCACATAAGATTTGCTATATGTTATATCATATTTAATTGTTTTAATATCACCAACAAATTTACCCGTTGATGATATACGACCTGCATTACTGCTCCATATAGGCTGTGGTGTGACCGATATACCCGACTTATCCGCAGGAGGCAGTTTAACGCCGTCTATCCAGATATCTGTTGTTATTATCATTAAACCGCCTCCTTATGTCAAAGCAGGCACGAGAGGATTTCGTCCTGTTTTTCTGATTTCTTGTTTATTTGCCTTTACAGTTTCTTTGAGCAAGACCCTGCTATCCAGCTTAAGAGTTACAGGCACAACAATCTCACCGCCACTTACTCCGCCGTATTTCTGCAACGCATTACCAACAGCTTGCTCTATAGTGCTAAGCGGAGATACAACCTCGGTTTCACGTTTGTTATCTCCAAGTACTGCCAAAAACTCACCATAGTTAGCAGGGACTACTGTACCGGTGGCGAGCTTAGGGATAAGAGGAGGTTCAGATGGGATTTCCCAACCTATATCTGCTCCAAAAAATTCTCCGATACCATGTACTATTCCGCCAACTCCATTAACTATAGATGCGATTGAAGAGTAAAGTCCGCCCCAAAGGAAATTCAACCCGTCTATAATCAGATTAATTACTGCTTTAACGCTTCCCCACATCATATCCCAGATTCCGCAAAAAAAGTCCTTGATTCCGTTCCATGCTTTTTTAAAATCCAAAGAAAAAATACCTGTGATAAAGTCAAGCAAACCACCTAACGATTTCATTAATCCTTTAAGCAAGTCCGAAATCCATCCTATAGCTGTATCAACAACGCCAAGAATTGTATTTACGATCCACATTATTTTCGGTTTTAAATATGTAATAATCCAATCAATAACAGGTTTTAAAAAGTTATTCCAAAGTGTTGCAATACAATCTCCGACTTTGGAAATAAAAGACAGTGCCGACTTGAATACTCCTTTGAGATGCTCGTCCCACATCTTGTGAGCCCATTCAATAACCTTTTGAATGACAGGATAGATCCATTCATTCCAGATATTCATAACAGTATCAGCCACTCCAAGCACCGCTTCACAAATCTTATCCCAAACCGGCTTCATTTCTGATTCCCACCAGTTTGTCAATGTTTCCCCTATATCTCTGAATATATCGCCGAACAAATTCATCAGGTCAGCACCAAGCTGTTGAAAGCTGTCAAAAACACTGCCGATTTTTTCTTTGTTAGCATCAGCCCATTCTGCAAGATTTTCAGTCCACACTTTGAAGGCATCAGAAATGATTGTCCATACAGCAAGAACAAGTTCGGTAATTCCACCCAGCAAGTTAGATATTGCAGATGAAACCGTTTCACGCATTCTGTCGATACTTGCACCAAGTTCTCCAAAAATAGTATTCCAAAATTGTTTAAGATTCTGAAAAGCAGAAGTAAAATTATCAGCTATTGTGTTAATTCCTGTAATGATTTTATCTTTATTCTCTTCAAAATACTTTCTTAACCCTTCCGATAAAGTGTTAAGCGATTTTAAAAATACCGATGCAACACCCGTGCCTAAAGAAAATATCAAATCAATAAACGACTTAATGGTATTAATTATATGTCCGGCTGTTCCGTTTATAATTTCCTTAATTGACGAAAAAACCGACTTGAAATTTTCAACTATCTGCGAAAAATCTAAGCCAAAATTCTTTTTAAACCAAGTTTTTATTGCGTTTTTCAAATCATTAAATTTATCTTTTATTTTTTTAAAGCAATCAATCAGTTTTTTTTCAAAAGCACTTGTATCCACATCAACCTTTGTTGATATGTTACCCTGCTTGCCGTATAAGCCCATGTTAACCTTGCCGGAAGATCCTTTGCCACCAGAGCTTTTATCATCAGATTTATCTTCCGACAATTTTGTTATCTTATCAAACCCTGCGAGCTGGTTTTCTTCGGCTTCTGCTGCCTTTTCCGCACTATCTGCGATATCTGCATAGTTATCTGCAACATCTGATGAGCTGTCTGATATATCAGCAGTATCAGTCGCCAATGCTCCTGTTCCGGAACTTGCCCCGGATCCGATGTCAATCCCGAACACGTCAGCAAGTGCCTTAACAGCAGACTGAGCATATGTAATCATCACCGACAAAGCATTGTTAAGAGCTTTTACAGCCGGGAGCAGTACGCCTATCAGAGCCTGTCCTATAGTGCCTGAAAACTCTTTCCACTGCTCGGATAAGATCCTCGTTTGGTTAGCCCAGCTGTCCTGCGTTTTTGCAAAATCTCCTTGAGCAAGGCTTGTCTGCTGCATAACATAGTTATATCTAAGCTGTACCTTTTCTGCCTGTGACATTGCCGACACTGACTTAGTTATACCCTGAGACAGTGCATAAGCCTCAAGGTTAGCCTCCGTCATTACAATACCAAACTGCTTTAATGTTTCAGTTTCACCCGTAAACACAGATTTTAATGCCGTGGAAGCAACGCTCTGATCAACGTTATAAAACGAAGCCATATCAGCAGACAAACCTGTCAAAGCTATAGCCATATCGCTTGCACTGTCCTGTGCTATGCCCATACCTGAAGCCATTGCCATAAAGGTTGAGCCTGTCTGCTTTGCCGCAAGTTTTGATATACCAAATTGCTTTATAGAGTTGTTTGCAAACTCTTCCATCTTATTTGACATTGAGCCGAAAGCTGTGTCAACAACGTTCTGAACTTCCTGCAGGTCTGAAGCAACAGAAACAGCTTGCTTGCCGAAGTCTATAAGTTTTTTTACGGAAAAAGCCGCAGTAGCAGCTACTGCGACCTTACCAAGCATAGATTTTAATCCGCCTAAAGAACCGCTTAAGCTCTTAGTCCCGGCATTAAAACCTTTAGTATCAATTTTTGTGTCAAAATTTAACCGACCGTCAACAGCCATTTTATCACCTGCCTTTAAAAATTATTATAAAAATAGCACCTCGAAAAATCGAAGTGCTTAAATGTCAATAGTTGTCGATTATTCGCCTAACAATTCCTTAAGCACAGCTTCTGTCTCTGCTATATCTGCCTTATCCTGTGCAGTCTGGATGTTTATAAGATCTTTGTTTGCGTTGTAAAAATCCCGTTCCCACTTATCCAGCTTTTTACCTTTCATTTTTTTCTGACGGATATGCATGACAGTTGTAAATAAGCCATCGCCGATTTCTCCAAAACAACCGAGAAAAGTCCACCAGTGCATATATTCTGATCCTCTTACCTCATATCCGGCAACTTTATTTACTGCCGGAAACAGAATAGCTTGGTCGTATTCCCAATCAAATGTTTTTACCTTTTCAGGCTTTGACTTTGGCATGTCTCCGCCGTCCATAAACCAGCATGCCTTTTCCATTGCTTCCTTGATGAGCTCACGTGGGATATCGTCTATATAAATGCACTTAATCACCACATATGTCTTTTCTCTGTCGGATAGCTCAGGATCATTAAAGGCTTGAAATATATTAAGTACAACACGATAGTCAGACCTGATCGGATATTGACGTCCTCCCACATCTAATGCTGTAGGTAATTGACCTATCATTATTTTCCCTGCCTCATCAATTCAACCAGCATAGCGTCCTTTTGTTCCTGGGTAAGATTTGATATATCAGGCTCGTTGCTTGACGCCACAGAAATCTGAGGTACAGCAGGAGCTTTGACAGCCTCGGTAATATAGTTATCTACTTTGTTGTTAATGTGTATAGCATTTGCTGTCTGCATGGATTTTATATCGTTTTCGACTTCCGGAAGCAAAGCTTCAAAAAATACTTCAAACAACATTTTGCCACCCTCTACCGGGGACAAGCAGTTAACATTGCCAAAAGCCGATGAGCAAATATTTGAGCCAAATGCATAGTCTATTTTTTCTCTGACCTGCTTGTCAAGATTATACATCTCATCAGGGGTAAGTTTACGATCTTCGTTTTTGTACTTTTCGCTCATTTCATCAAAAAAAGTCTGGACTTCCTGGATACGCTTGGGGATATTCTGGTCGTTGATATTTATTCGTATTTTATTATTTTCGTCATCATTGATAATGTATTCCCTATATCCTGTGTTAAAATTAATTGACTTCATTTTTTCACTCCTTAATTTTCAAGGGGCTTAATAGCCCCTTTTATCAGCTGTTTGTTGTTGATGTAGTAGTTGCGGAATTAGCAGAAAAAGATCCAAGCGACAACTTAGTGCCAAGCGTTGCTGTACCCTGTACACGGTTTCCGCAAAACGCAATGTTAAACGGTATACTGATTCCGCCCTGAGCACCGCCGTATGACTGCGGCTTAACAATAACATCTTCCTGCCATGCGTCATAGCTTCCTTTAGCTTCGTCAGGTGTTTTGTCAACGAGCACCTCGGTATATACCGTTTTACAGTCGTCTCCGGTCAGGCGATTCATGGCAATGTTCTTGATCCACTCATAGAACCAACCGTCATCTGGATTAGCATAGTATGTTTCAACGTCCATTGATGGGTCATAACCCTTATCATTAACACTGACTTCATCCAGTATATTTTTTATTGATTCTACATCCGGATTAAGTTCTACGCTTGCGTCCTCAACATCTTTACCTACAAGATAGTGTTTTGGACTCGAACCTGTTGAGCTTGGATCCTGCAGATAGTGTAGTAATGCACTTCTTTTAAGTTTTCCCATTTTATAAAACTTCCTTTCATTGTATTTGCGTTAGAAAATTCAGATGCCGCTCATATAAATTACGTTATTTTCAATCTATGTGTCGGCATTTGCCTCTCTTTCAAAAATTAAATGTATTTGTATTTGATAAATACCTCTGTCACCATTGTCATCAAGTGATAGTATTATTCCGTTGTCAGCATATATTTTTTGTGCTGTGCAGCTCTTAGGCAATACAGGTAAGTCACCTTGACTATTTTTATCCTGCAAGAAAAAAATAAACTGCTCTGTAAAAGCAGCATTGTCAAGTCTTGATAAATCATCAGCTGTATATTCACGGCTTTGCAAAATTGCATTATACTGCCATGTCTGATTACCTAAAATATCTTCAGACAGCAGGACTTGACCTGCAATACCAATACTGTAGTTAGTTGGATCAGACTCAACTTGTTCTATGTGTAAGTCCAAATTATTTAATAAATCACATTTTGCAATGTATTTTTGCAACGCTTCTAAAATCGACTCACTTTGCTCCGGCAATTCGTTTCACTCCTTTTAAGATGTGGGGTAGATGGTC
>JBJERB010000072.1:3695-7736 GCA_051882055.1 Oscillospiraceae bacterium | reverse complement strand
ATCCTGCAATCAGCGTAAGTATCATACTTATGATTACCAATATAACTGCACCGACTGTTGGAATCGTAGCCTTCATAGGCACATCGGTAATATGACCGATAATAGCGTTTATAGGTATTGTCAGGAGATATGACAAGCCTACTCCGATTATACCTGCCACAAAGCCCACAATAAGCGTTTCCGCATTGAATACTCGTGAAATATCTTTTTTGGAAGCACCGATACTTCTGAGAATACCGATTTCCTTTGTTCTTTCCAAAACGGAAATGTATGTGATAATTCCAATCATAATTGATGAAACCACAAGGGAAATAGCCACAAAGGCAATAAGAACATAACTGATTGAATTAATAATAGTAGTTACAGAGGACATCATCAGACCTACATAATCTGTATACTCGATTTTATCCGCTTCGTCTCCACTCTTATTATAATCGTCTATAATCTCGGTTATACGTTCTTTAGCTTCAAAATCTTTAGGATAAATATTTATTCCCGATGGCTTTTCTTCAACGGAATAACCCAAAAGCTCCATGTTATCATCATATGTTGCAGATGATACTACTTTTGCGGAATTGTTTTGACCTGCATTCTCCGACTCGGTCTGTTCTTTCATCATCTGCTGCATTAAAGCTATCTGTTCATCGGTCAGTGACTGGAAATACTTTTTCTGTGTTTCGGTCATTTCAGCCGGATCAAAGGTGTTCATACCGGTAGTCTGTGCGGAATTATCGGCAGAATCCTGAGAAGCCGTATTTGAATTTACAACCTTTACATTTTTATTATCCCTATCTTCATCTGTGGCAAATTTCAGACCAGTGAAAATATCCGTATCTTTATTTTCCTGCTGTTCCTTAACAATTTCGCTGCTGCTCACCTTATCGAGAAGATATGTAGTAAGGTCATGACGGTAACCGATGGCACCGGATATAGATGCTGCGGAAGCCTCTTCGGAAGGTTTTACAATACCGACAACTTTAAGCTCGGTACCTTTATCCACAACCTTTTTCATATAATCCTCATCACTGCTCTTATCAACCCAGACGCCGTTTTCCTTCACATATTTTTCCGTTGGGGAAATCAGCTTGAATTTCAAATCAAGAAGTTCGTCATATGTATAACTGGTCTGCTTTGAATCAATTTCGATGGTTTCTCCTGCAACAGCTTTTTTCATTACGCCTTTAAGGTTGGAAGAATCGAGTATTCCCAAAGAATAAAGAACATAATCGTTAAGCTCGTTATACTCGTCCACAACAAGCACAACCTCGTTATACTTTTCAGGCAGCTTTCCGGCAATAATATTATACTGTTTTTTAATAAGCTCTTCATTATCAATCATTTCCGACCAGACATCGGCATTAGCCATACCCAGCGACGACATGGAGTTTATCTGATCTTCGGAATAAAATCCCGTATCGGTAAGAAGTGTTGAAGGATTCACCTGCACAAGATTTTCAGATGTATCTGCCTTATATACCGTCAAAGGTACAGAATAGCTGTATTGTATATCTGTTGTCAGAGATTTAAGCTCGTCATTTTTATCTATAAAGCTTTTAAACTTCTCAAGATTATTAACCTTAGTTTCCTTAAGCAGGGTTTCCATTTGTTTACCCAGTTGATTTCTGGAATAAATCTTATCCATATCGTGTTCATGCTTCACATTCTCATCAGACATGGACTGCATAAACTCGCCCACATTAGTTGTGGTTTTTGTAATCTGCAAAGGATAGCTTGAAAGAGTATCCTCCTGAACCTGATCGATATAAAGCTGAACACCGTTAGACAGCGACAGAATCAAAGCGATTCCGATTATACCGATTGAACCTGCAAAGGAAGTGAGTATGGTTCTTCCCTTTTTAGTCAGCAAATTATTTCTGCTGAGAGACAATGCCGTGAAAAAGGACATTGAAGTCTTTTTACCCTTTTTCTTATCTTTTTTAGACTTCTTTTCTATCTTTTCCGGCTTTAAATCCTCACCTTCATAAGGATTGCTGTCGTCAATAATTTTTCCGTCCAGAAGTCTAATGATCCTTGAAGAATACTTTTCAGCAAGGTCAGGGTTATGCGTTACCATAACGATCAGCTTGTCATGAGAAATTTCCTTGAGGATCTCCATAATCTGAACGCTTGTTTCAGAATCCAATGCTCCCGTAGGTTCATCTGCCAGCAGAATATCAGGATCGTTGATCAATGCTCTTGCGATAGCAACTCTCTGCATCTGACCGCCTGACATCTGATTAGGCTTTTTATGAAGCTGGTCACCCAAGCCCACACGATTAAGCACATCTATGGCACGCTGACGTCTTTCCGACTTTGACACTCCCGAAAGAGTCAAAGCAAGCTCCACATTTGACAAAACCGTCTGATGCGGAATAAGGTTATAATTCTGGAACACGAAGCCTATAGAATGATTACGGTAGGTATCCCAATCCTTATCCTTAAAATCCTTAGTTGATTTACCGTTAATGATCAAATCTCCGTCGGTATACCTGTCAAGGCCGCCCACAATATTAAGCAGTGTTGTTTTACCGCAGCCTGACGGTCCGAGAATGGATACAAATTCACTTTCCCTAAACTGAATATCCACGCCTTTAAGGGCTTTGACAACGGTATCCCCTGACTCATAGTTCTTAACGATGTTTTTCAGTTTTAACATAAAGTCGTCCCTTTCAATAAGAGTTTTACCCCTTATATGTCTATATTTTTCAGCTATTATACTCCCCAATTATTAACTGCATATAAACAAAATTGCAACTTTTGACGAAAAGCAAATATTATTTTCAGTTCTTTTATACACTGTCAATGAATATAATTCAATATGGACAAGATCAGGCTCCATACGTTTTAAAAAAGTTGAGAAAGGACAAGCAAAATGAAAAAACAAATAGGAATCATGCTGATATTCGGAATTCTTCTTCTTGGGATTCCATGCATCACATTCTTAAACAAAAATAATGACAAACCTGCCTCTGCCTTCGATGAAAACACGGTAAAAATACTATTTACGAAGTCCGATGAAGTAAAAGAAGTTTCTCTTGAAGATTACATAACCGGAGCTGTTCTTGCACAAATGCCTGCGGAATTTGAAGATGACGCACTAAAATCCCAAGCTATTCTTGCACACACATATATATTACGCCGTCAGATCACAGAAAATGAGAATCCTGATGAAAAGCTGAAAGGTGCGGACATAAGCGACGACACAGACATTTATCAAAGTTATTTCACCGAAGAGCAGGCAAAAGAATACTACGGCGACGAATATGAAAACGCATATAAAAAAGTAAAGGAAGCTGTGAATGATGTCATAGATATAACACTAACCTATGATTCTCAACCGATTATAGTTGCATTTCATGCCATATCCTGCGGAAAAACCGAATCGGCAAAAGACATATGGGGAGAGGACATTCCATATCTCACATCAGTGGACAGCAGTCAAGACGAAGAAGTTGACGGGTTCCAAAAAGTCACAATCCTTTCCTCCGAAGAAATCACCGAAAGTCTGACAAAAGCATTTCCGGATTTAAAATTCAGCGACATAAAAGATTCCCTTGAAATAAAAGACTCAACGGAAGCAGGAACGGTTCTTACTGTCAATGCAGGCGGAAACGAAATAAGCGGATCCGAATTTGCCCGAGCATTATCCCTTCCCTCGCCATGTTTCACCTTTGAATACAAAGATGACAAATACTCTTTCACCACAAAAGGTTATGGACATCTTATCGGCATGAGCCAATACGGAGCAAATCTCATGGCAAAAGAGGGAAAGAACTATGAAGAAATACTTTCACACTATTTCCCCGGCACAGAGTTAACTAAATAATAAAAAAAGTTTTTCATTGAACAGAAATAGAGCTGTTGCACGGTCATAAAATCTTAACTCGGGCGACCACAGGTCGCCCCTACATAAAAAATGTGAATACGAATATAACAACGTATGGGCGGTCATTGACCGCCCATATGCTTTTATGAAATTAATGTTAATATTAAGTTTTCTTATGCTTTTTTCTGCGTATTAAATTTCTGACCACACTGCCT
>JBJERB010000072.1:1610-3595 GCA_051882055.1 Oscillospiraceae bacterium | reverse complement strand
ATATTAAGTTTTCTTATGCTTTTTTCTGCGTATTAAATTTCTGACCACACTGCCTATCAACAGCAGGACAAACACTGCCGCAATTATTAATGCAGCAATCTTTGTATAGTCCTCCCATGTCATTTCCTTTTCGATTTTCGGTTCTTTAATGGGATCGTCCTCTTTTTCTTCTATCCGCCTGCCATGTACCAACAAACGGTGAGTATTCTTGCCGTATGGAGTACAGGTGATAAGAGTAACAAGATCCTCCCCCTTTTTTATAAAAAGAGATGAGCTGTCATCCGGTTGGACTATTTCTATGTCATAAACCTGATAGGTTAACGTTTCGTCAAGAACATGAATACGGAAAATGTTGCCCTCACGAAGCAGATTAAGGTCGGTAAAAAGCCGTGCCGAGGGAAGACCGCAGTGTGCGGACAAAACGGTATGAGTACTCTCCCCGCCCATGGGAAGAGATGTATTTTCCAGATGCCCTACACCTTTTAGCAATGTTTCTTCCTTTGTCCCGTGATAAATTGGCAGATTAACATCAATCGCAGGGATCTCGATACTTGCCATTACTTCATCAAAAGCCAACAGCTCGCTATATTCGCCGTCGGTTATAGGATAGGCGTCCGGGTCAAAGGGGTCGGTAAGCACAACGGCATTCTCAAAAAGGCTTTTGTTGTAACGTATTACCGCTTCTTTTTCTTCAGCAATTTGTTCCGGACTAAGCGATTCAACCTTTTCGGCACATTCAGTTATAGCACGGGTGCTGTTTTTTTGATAAAGGTAATTTGAAACGGTGGGGTAAAGAAAAACAGCACCTCCCGCAAGGAATAAAAATATTATCAGTATTGTGGGCAGGTACTTTTTCATTACGCTTTCCTCTTTCACATATTGCTGTTAAAGCTTTTCTCAGCTTAAAAATAAAACGGATATCTGAAAACAATACGCCACCCTGTTATTATGGGTGGCGTTGAATGTTATGTTTATTTCTTACAGCTTGCCTTAGCTTTTTTACGGGAAACAACAAGCAATAATACTGCACCGACCATTAAAGCAATACCGATTACGGTAAAGATTACAACGCCTTGACCACCGGTTACAGGGAGTGTAATTCCGCTGCTGTTAGGAACATCAACGGTATAAACACCGGCAGTTGCCTCAACATCAGCGTCGGTAAAGTTAACCTTAACAGCATTGTCCAAAAGGTTGTAGCCCGAAGGAGCCTGAGTTTCTACGAGATAGTAATCGTAATTTGTACCGTTTGCTTCATATTTTGCAAAGGTTGCACTACCGTTATTGTCAGTAACAAGGTCGCCCTCAAGTTTTACACCATTTATTGTTGTATGAGGAATGACTACTGCTGTTCCTGCATCAATTTCAGCCTGAGTAGCGGTTCTGTATAAATCAAATTTTGCACCTGCAAGTTTATCGTCCGGACTACCGTTTACGAACTTATCAATCTTGATTGCAAAAGTTGTAACATCAACAGAATCGGTTTTCTGATTATGTGAGTCAGCTACATAAGGATAATTAGAATAATCAAAAGTTACCGTGTTGGTCTCATTAGTATTGACTTCGGTTGTATTATCATCATTAAGGGTTGCGGTGTATGTAACAACAAGCTGTTTTCCGCCGTTACCAGCCCAGTTGTCAGTATACTGTGTTGTACTTACGCTTAATTTAAAGGTATATTCATCGGTTGCAGTCGTATCAAGAGTGTAAGCTGCTGCGTCAACAGCTGTTCCGTCAATCTTAGCTGTGATTGAAGCAGTATCAAGAGTAAGTCCGTCAGGAAGAAGGTCTGATACGTAGAATGACTTATCTGTGGAATTTGCAGAATATGTAGGAATATCTACCTTAACAGTGTATGTAACCTTTTCTTTCTTGGTTACGCTGGTCTTGTCGGCAGTCTTGGTAACATTAACTTCCTGATTTTTCGCTGTGAAGGTTACATCGTCAATTTTATATGTTTCATCAACAACAGTCGGTTCAACCTT
>JBJERB010000072.1:0-1510 GCA_051882055.1 Oscillospiraceae bacterium | reverse complement strand
ATCATAAGTGATATCAACTACCTTATAAGCCGCAAGTACATCATTTTCAACGGCGTTTTCAACAGTTATTGACGCCGTTGAGCTTGCAGTAACGTCTCTCTGTGCTGCAAACACGCCCATCGGGAATAAGCCGAGGGTAAAAACAAGAGTGAGTAATAAGACTAATAATTTTTTCCTTTTCATATGAATTTTCCTTTCATAATTTATTTTTGCTTATAACGGTTTATTTTTAGCCAAAACAAACCGATTGCAGCTAAAGTTAGCAGCGAAATTCCTGCCACCGTGAACCAACCGCCGGAAAATGGTACTCCGGAAGTGGGCATATGGAGAGTCAGATAGTTCGCAAGTTCAACATTGATCCCGGTTTCGGTAATATCCTGTGATATTCCATTTATCTGGGCAATATTACCGGAATCGTCTATAATGATTTTTAAGGGTGTATCAAGAAGTCGGTAACCCGTAGGTGCCTTTGTCTCGGCAAGATAAAACTCATGATCGGCAGAAATCTTATCATCAAAAACTGCAACCGCTTGCGTTCCGTCTTCGGTTAAAGCCGTAACAGCGGTTTCAACAACGGTACATTTTATACTTTCCCCGTTATAGACAATGGTTTTATCCCCGCTGCTATCCTTTTGATAAAGGGTAAACTCCGCACCGGCAAGGGGTACTTTATTTTCAGGTGTGGTTTTATCACCGTCAATCTTGCTCACATTAAGTGTATATGCTTTTTCAAAGCGTGCATAATAGGTTGCGTTGCCCGTAGTTGTGTAGCTTATAGTCTTGCCATTGTCGACAAGCATATCATCGCTGACCTTATTACCGTCGGAATCATACCAGCCAACGAATCTATAACCGTTTTCAACAGTCACAGCAGAGCTTACAGACTTACATACCTCATCGGTATCGGTATAAAGACTGAGAGTACCTATTGTATCATCTTCTGTGTCTTCCCACTCTTCACCATTCCATACCTGACGGATAAAGGTCTGTGTAACTACTTTTTTAGAAAATCTCGCATAATAAGTTGCGTTTCTTGCAGTTGTATAGCTTATGGTATTGCCTTCATTTGTAAGTATATCTTCGCTGACCTCATTACCGGCGGAATCATACCAGCCGACAAAGTCATAGTATTGTCCGGCAGTCGCAGCGGAACTAACTTTTATACCTGATATATCGGTATGCGTATAAAGACTAAGGGTACCTACTTCATCATCGGTTGTTTTTGACCAGCTTTCACCGCTCTTTACCTGACGGACAAAGGTCTGTGTAACGGTATTACGGAATCTTGCATAATAGGTCGCATTTCCCGTAGTTGTATAGCTTATGGTCTTGCCGTCATTTAAAAGCATATCATTGCTGACCTTATTACCGGCAGAATCATACCAGCCTATGAATTTGTAACCGTTTCCGATAGTAGCAGTAGAGCTTATAGGTTTTCCCACCACGTCGGTATAGCTGTAACGATCAAGTGTACCTATTGTATCTTCTTCAGTGTTATCCCATCCGGTTC
>JBJERB010000071.1:0-7742 GCA_051882055.1 Oscillospiraceae bacterium | reverse complement strand
ATATAATAATTACGTAACGCCCCGTATCTTATGATACGGGGCGTTTTCTTAGCACAATAAAAAGGCTTGCCCCACAAAAGGAGCAAGCCTTTATTAATGTCACAGTTAATTGTCGTGAATAGTTTCAACCTTTGCAATGGCCCACTTTTTAACACGGATTTTGCTTCTGTCACCGCCTGTTTCAATAACAACAGTGTCGTCTTTGATTGAAAATACAATTCCTACAATGCCGCCGTTCGTTACAACTTCGTCACCGATTTCAAGAGCGTCTCTCATCGCTGCGTCTTTCTTTTCCTGCTTCTTCTGTGGACGAATAATGAAGAAATAAAAGAATACAATGATTAGAATCAGCGGAATCAAAGTTACCAGCATGCTCTGTGTTGAGCCTGTGTTTGATGAAAATAAGGTTAAATCAAACATTAAAAATCCTCCAAACCAAAATTATTACAATATTATTGTAACATGTTTGTAATTAAAGTGCAAGGGTTTTAACAATTTGTTTTCAACTGTTCGTAAATTATTTGTTCTTTTCCTGAATGTATTTGTCAATCGCATCAGCAGCAGTCTTTCCTGCACCCATAGCAAGAATAACTGTAGCAGCTCCTGTTACAGCGTCACCGCCTGCATATACGCCTTCTTTGGTTGTCGCCATGTCGTCCTCGTTTACAATCAGACAGCCTCTGCTGTTGGCTTCAAGACCTTTTGTTGTGCTTCTGATAAGAGGGTTCGGAGAAGTTCCGATTGACATGATAACTGTGTCAACATCAAGAACAAAGTTGGAATCCTTGACCTCAACAGGACGTCTTCTTCCGCTTTCGTCAGGCTCTCCAAGCTCCATCTTTACACATTCCATGCCGTTAACGTTGCCCTCTTCATCACCCAGAATCTTAACAGGATTGTTGAGTACTAAGAACTCAATTCCCTCTTCCATTGCGTGATGAACCTCTTCACGTCTTGCAGGCATCTCTTCAAGAGAACGTCTGTATACTATGTAAACATGCTCTGCACCAAGTCTCATTGCAGATCTTGCAGCGTCCATTGCAACGTTTCCGCCGCCTACTACCGCAACAGATTTGGATTTCTTTATCGGCGTGTCATATCCCTCAAGATATGCCTTCATAAGATTGATTCTTGTAAGATATTCGTTAGCAGAATATACTCCCACAAGGCCTTCGCCCTCGATTCCCATAAATCTGGGAAGTCCTGCACCTGAACCGATAAATACCGATTCAAAGCCCATTTCCAAAAGCTCGTCAACGGAAAATACCTTTCCGATAACCATGTTCGTCATTACTTTAACGCCCATTTCTTTAAGGCTGTCAATTTCTTTCTGAACGATAGCTTTCGGAAGTCTGAATTCAGGAATACCGTACATCAGAACGCCGCCTGCTGTGTGGAACGCTTCAAAGATGGTAACATCGTATCCAAGCTTTGCAAGATCGCCTGCACATGTAAGTCCCGAAGGACCGGCACCGACTATAGCCACTTTGTGACCGTTGCTTTCCGGCTTGTCAACCTTTACTTCCTTGTCCATCATGTAATCTGCACAGAATCTCTCAAGACGTCCGATAGCAACCGGCTCTCCCTTGATTCCTCTTACACATTTGCCTTCACACTGGTTTTCCTGAGGACATACTCTTCCGCTTACCGCCGGAAGACTGTTTGTAGATTTGATTATCTTGTAAGCCTCTTCAAATTCTCCTGCGGCAACCTTTGCAATAAATTCAGGGATCTTAACGCCTACAGGGCATCCGCTTACGCATGGCATGTGTTTGCAGCGAAGGCATCTCGTTGCCTCTTCCATGGCCTGCTCAGCCGTGTATCCTAAAGAAACTTCCTTGAAGTTTCTTGCTCTGACCTTCGGGTCCTGCTCTCCGATAGGAGTCTTAGTCAAACTCATGTTAGCCATTATCTTATACCTCCCGTTAATCTGCATACATGCCTTGATTCCTGATCTTTATATGTAGCGTTTCTTCTCATAAGCTCGTCAAAATCAACCTTATGTCCGTCAAAGTCAGGACCGTCAACGCAAGCGTATCTGATCTTTCCGTCAACCGTAACACGACAGCCACCGCACATTCCTGTGCCGTCTACCATGATCGGATTCAGAGAAACAGTGGTCTTTATGCCGTAAGGCTCGGTTGTCTTGCATACAAATTTCATCATAGGAACAGGTCCGATGGCAATAACCTCGTCAAATTTTGCTCCGCTTTCAATAAGTTCTTTGAGCTTGTCGGTAACAAATCCGTGGAAGCCGTAAGAACCGTCGTCGGTGCAAATGTGAAGATCCGTTGAAACTGCTCTCATTTCATCTTCGAGAATCATAATGTCCTTGTTTCTGAATCCTGCAATAAGGTCTACCTGAACGCCCATTCCGTGAAGCTTTTTAGCCTGAGGATAAGCAATAGCACAGCCTACTCCGCCGCCTACAACAGCAACTCTCTTGCAGCCTTCTTCATATTTTGTTGCAACCCCTAAAGGTCCCGCAACGTCAAGAATAGAATCTCCCTCGTTGAGCTGACCCAGAGCCTGTGTAGAACCGCCGATTTTCTGGAAAATGATAGTGATTGATCCCTTTTCTCTGTCGTAATCGGCAATAGTCAAAGGAATTCTTTCGCCGTTTTCATCGATTCTGTAAATAATAAACTGACCGGCTTCAGCTTTGGCAGCAATATATGGAGCGTCAATTTCCATTAGTGTTACCTGATCGTTGAGTTCTCTCTTTTTAAGTATTTTATACACTTAAATCCCTCCTAAAAAATATGGAAAAACAGCCGATAAGACAGATTTAAGCATAACGTTATCCGATAGGCAATCCGCCTTTCAGCCACTATTTATTATTATATAATATTTACAACCAAAAAGCAAGTATTTTTTATAAATAGTACTATTTGCACAAATTTTCATGTAAATTTTACTGCAAAATATCATATTAAAATTTATATATGAAATTACCGATAATATATATTTGAAAAATTTATTTAAAGTGAGAATATTTTTGCTTCACCGGCAGTATAATTTACCGACAGACTGAAATGTAATTACGGAGATGATAAGTGTATGCATAAATCAACAAGAGCTTTTAAAGGCAGATTACCGGTAATAGCCGATACAGTGCTTTCATCACTGTTAGGCTTTGTAGTAATTTTTCTCTGCGTACTGTTTTTCGCATTTATTGTAACAAAAATTGACGCAACGGATAAGGTTATTAATGTTTTGTCCGGGATAGCCCTGTGCGTGGGAGCATATGCAGGAGGCTACATAAGTGCAAAAAAACGCCGTAAAAACGGATTGCTTATGGGGATCCTGTGCGGTTTGTTTATGTTTCTTATAATCCTTGTGGCAGGCAGCTTTTTTGTGAAAACCACTTCCGGCTTCTCTCCCTCAATTAAATTGATACTCACCCTTGTGTGCGGAGCAATAGGAGGAATCGTGGGAGTTAATTCAAAGCGTAACCGGTTTTAATTACGCAATTATAAATATTTATATCTCGTTAATTATCTGTTCATAAAAGCAGTCAATATGTGTGTTATAATATCAATAATAATTAGATTATGGAGGATGTTAATATGAAACATATTAAGACTATCAATAAAGCAAATCTGAAAAAAACTGCTGAAAAGGGTGGCTGCGGTAACTGTCAGGCTTCATGTCAGTCTGCTTGCAAAACTTCCTGCACAGTAGCTAATCAGAAGTGCGAAAGAGACGCATAAATTCTTCCTTATTAATGCTTTTAAAGGGACATAATCTGTCCCTTTAATTTTTTATGTATATTCTTATTTTGAAAGGCTGATTTTATGATACATAAATTTAAACTTAACGGATTTAATATTCTTTTGGACGTCAATAGCGGAGGCGTGCATATTATCGACGATTTAACCTATGACCTGCTTGATAACGTGGAACCTCCTTTTGAAGATAAGTGTCCTAAAACCGTGCTGGACAAGCTTTCAAAGGCATATCCTGCGAAAGATATAGAAGAATGCTATGAGGAAATTGTCAGCCTGTATAACGATAAAATCCTGTTCAGCGAGGACGATTATGAAAAATTTGCACTTTCCGCAGTGGCTTCTCCTATTAAGGCAATGTGTCTCCATATCGCCCATGACTGTAACCTGAGATGTGAATATTGCTTTGCTTCTACCGGGGATTTCGGTAAAGGCAGAAAGCTTATGGACTTTGAAACAGGTAAAAGAGCTATCGACTTTTTGCTCAAAAAATCGGGCAATAGAAAATTTCTTGAACTTGACTTTTTCGGCGGCGAACCTCTCATGAATTTTGACGTGGTTAAACAGATCGTTAATTATGCCCGGTCAAAGGAAGAGGAATACGGTAAGAAATTCCGCTTTACAATTACCACAAACGGTATGCTTATGGACGATGATAAGGTGGATTTCATTAATAAAGAAATGTATAACGTTGTACTTTCTATCGACGGCAGAAAAGAAGTCAATGACCGTATGAGAAAACGTGTCGACGGTACAGGCTGCTATGACCGTATTATTCCTAATTTTAAAAAGCTTGTGGATAAACGTGGAAAAGATAAGGATTATTATGTAAGAGGTACATATACAAAATATAATCTTGACTTTTCAAACGATGTTATGCATCTTTATGATCTGGGCTTTGATGAGATTTCCGTTGAGCCTGTTATGGCAGACCCGTCGGAACCCTATGCAATTACCGAAGCGGATTTGCCTAAAATTTTCAAAGAATATGAAGTCCTTTCGGAAAAGATTCAGAAAATCAGAGATGAAGGTAAGTTCATTAATTTCTTCCACTTCATGCTGGATCTGGATCAGGGGCCCTGTGCAATCAAACGGCTGAGAGGCTGTGGCTGCGGCAATGAATATGTGGCAATCACCCCCGACGGCGATATTTATCCGTGTCATCAGTTTGTGGGAATTGAAGATTATAAAATGGGAAATCTTTATGACGGAACATTTGATCAGGATATGAAAAATATGTTTGCTTCCGCTCATGTTTATTCAAAGCCGGAATGTAAAAAATGCTGGGCAAAATTCTATTGCAGCGGCGGCTGTAATGCAAATAATTATATATATGCCGGGGATATCCATAACGCGCATAAGCTCTCCTGCCAGATTCAGAAAAAGCGTCTTGAATGTGCAATTATGATGAAAGCCGTAAAAATGCTTGATTCTGCGGAATAACCTTGATAAATCGTAATATAGAGGGGTTAATATGAAAAAATGGTATGCTGAGGAATATGAATTTGAAATTGAGGTAACGGGGTTTCTTCGCAGCGATCATACTGAACGGTATTGTCGCAACGGTGAAGAAATCGGAGATAAATATACTTGTACTTACGGCTGCCCCGTAAACACAGACGGACAGGGTATCTGCTCTAAACTAATGATGATTTTGTTTCCAATCATGGAGGCAGTCAGAAGCGGCGGAGATTTAGAGAACATCGGTGGAGACGGCAAATACAGTAAGGATATCGTCTGCCCGGACGGCTGCGTCATGTTCAGACTGACGGCAAAGAAACTTGGAAATGAGAATTTTTATAAAGGCAAATTTTTTGAATGATAAAATCAATAAGGTGCTTGCCCCGTCATTAAATGTGGCAAGGGCTGGCGTCAGCCAATCAAGAATAACCTGAGAAGAACATATCTTCTCAGGTTTTATTTTTTGTCCGTCATCGTTTTTCTATGCTTTATTCATCCCATTTAATTATAAGAATTTATATAAATAAAAAGCAGATAATAACTTTATACTCCCACCGATTTTCGAGTCCGCATAAGATCCAAGACTTTAAAATCTCCAAAGTATCGTAAAATTTTCAGTTTAATTTTGTTGACAGATTAAAAAAATAGAGTTATAATTATTTTGTATTTGAAAACTTAAAGGCAATAATACATAAACCCGTTGTTCGGCGATAACTGTGTAATTGTCTTAATAAAACAGGAATAAGGAGTGTGCACAAATGGACGACGCCGGTCGAAGTCGGATTTCCCAAATGAATACAAGCTGTGTTGTCTGTTTGTGTTCTATGTAATATTACACATAAAACAGCGTCACGGTCTTACGGTATTTTTTAATGCCGTAGGTTTTTGTGTGCTGTTTTTTTATTTTGGAAATCTGTGCTTGGTTAAATCCTGAATGTATAACAACGACTTATGTCCTCGCCTCTAAGGCGGTGGATATATTATTCTTTAAGTGAGGAAAATCTCTCACTGAAAGAATAAGGGGCTTACGCCCGGTCGATTGTTGAATGATGGGGAGATGCCCCTTATTGAAAAACATAAGGAAAGGAAGCCCTTTGAAAACCAAAGGTAGGGTGATTATTATGTACAGCACAGTGTTGGAATATCTTCATAAGAAAAACTATAAAGGGATTCATGATTTGTTCGCTGAAATGAACGAAGCGGATATCGGTGAAATTTTTCAGAGAATAAATGAAGAAACCGAAATTCAGCATCATGAATTTATTATGCTTTTCAGACTGCTGAGCAAAGACGTTGCCGCAGACGTTTTTTCATATATGGACAGCGATTCTCAGATGCTGCTTATCAATATGTTTACGGATAAAGAGCTTCAGAACGTCATCGACGACCTTAACGTGGACGATACCGTTGACATGATCGAAGAAATGCCCGCAAATGTAGTCTCAAGAATTCTGAAAAATGCAGATATAGAAACAAGAAAGCAAATCAACCAGATTTTAAAATACCCTAAGGACAGTGCCGGTGCAATAATGACCACCGAGTATGTCTATTTAAGAAAAGACTATACCGTTCAGGAAGCCCTTGAATGGATACGTCATGTAGGTATGGTTAAAGAAACGGTTTACACTCTTTATGTTACCGAAAGACGAAAGCTCATCGGCGTACTTTCCATTCTTGATCTTCTTACGGCAGATAACGATGATAAAATCGAAGATATTATGGAAACCAACGTTATCTCCACCGATACTCTGGAAGATAAAGAAGTCGTTGCTTCCATATTTGCAAAATACGACTTTCTCGCTTTGCCGGTTGTAGATAAGGAAAACCGTATAGTTGGTATTATTACCTTCGACGACGTAATGGACGTTATCCAGGAAGAAAATACTGAGGACTTCTCCAAAATGGCTGCGGTTGCTCCCAGTGAGGATTCCTATTTCAAAACATCTGTTTTTAAGCACGCAAAAAACAGAATCGCCTGGCTATTAATACTTATGCTTTCCGCAACTATCACAGGAGCTATTGTAAACAGATATCAGTCGGCTTTTGCCGCTGTGCCTGTTTTGGTATCATTTCTGTCCATGCTCAGCGGAACGGGAGGAAACTGCGGTTCTCAGACCTCAACTCTTGTAATCCGTGGTATGGCTCTGGGAGAGATCAGAATGAGAGATTTCTTCAAGGTAATGTGGAAAGAATTCCGGGTGGCCATTTTATGTAGTCTGATACTTGCAATTGTAAACGCAGGAAGAATAATTCTTGTTTATCATAATGATACATCCGTTGACTGTTACAAACTGGCGTTTACAGTCAGTATGGCGATCATGCTTACGGTAGTACTGTCAAAGCTGATAGCCGCTTCCCTGCCTATGCTTGCGAAAAAGCTCAAGCTTGACCCGGCAATCATGGCTGCTCCGCTTATTACCACTATTGTAGATACTTGTTCCACACTGATGCTGTTTACACTTGCTACAGCAGTATTTGATCTATAAGCAATATGCAGGTGAAAATTATTTGCATTAAATAATGTATAATATATAAATTATAGCGAACCCGATT
>JBJERB010000070.1:2324-7780 GCA_051882055.1 Oscillospiraceae bacterium | reverse complement strand
TTTTTCATAAAAAAGCCCCCTTTTTTCATAATTTTTACGATATATTTGCTGTGTAATAAAAATAAATGTAATTTTTATATAATTACTAAACCATTGGTATCACCTCGTGTAAAATAAAATAAAAGAAAACAAATACATTAAATATTGAAAGGAAATAAAATTTATTTGTTTTTCATATATATTATATCATAAGCGACAAAAATTGTCAATAATATTTTCCATATATGTTAAAAAGACGGACATTTGTCCGCCTTTTTTATATCTGTTTGTCTTTGTTAATATAGTTGAACTCTCTTGATATGTTTTTACGCTTGAAAAGCAGGCATGTAATCCCCCTGTAAATCCATACAAACGGCAAAAGTACAGGAGCTTTTCTCAGTATGGGATAATACCGTTTCATTACATAAAGCGGCGGAAAAGCTCTGAATAGTATAAATCTGAATTTGCCCATTTTTCTTATGTTGTTGTAAGAAAGATTAAGCCTTTTTCCGTAAACTCCGCTTTCCAGAATGTAATCGCTCATTCGGTCGTACTTTTCAGATGAAGGCTCCCCGTCAAACCATATGTGGGATAGCTTTATAATGTCTTTGCATAATTCCACAGAGCCTGTTTTTTTCAGTTGTTTGTATATGTAATCAAAATCCAGCTGATCGCCGTATGCGTTAAGATATACCCATATGTCCATGATTGAACGTATCCCCGTTCCTGCTGATTGATAGTGCTTGGCAAGATGGGCAAAAAGATATATAAAGAACCAGTTCTTGTCAAAGTTGTATGAATAGTCTGATAGCTTTTCTGTGTGTTCCCAAGGATTATCAAAAAGTACGGCAAATGCTTCTCCGCTGTGGGAAAAAAGCTCTCTGTGCATCTCAAAGCAAATATGAGGCTTCTTTAAATAAGCGTCATGGTCTTGGTCTTCCTGAATTTCAGACTCGTATCCCATAGATGTCATAATGTCACGGACTTTTTGTACGTTTTCAGGATCTATTATTATGTCGATGTCCGACATGCTTCTCATGTCACGCTGAGGGTATAAGTCTTTAAGATATATTCCTTTTAAAGGTAGGAATCTTATCTGATTCTTTTCAAGTGCAGCAGTCACATTGTTAAACTCGTGAAGCTGGGTAAAATCTCTGATAATGGCTTTGTCACGCTTGTCCGACCATTGCTTCATAAGTTCCGCAGAGGGACCGTATTTTAACTTTTCAATTCCGTAAAACAGAATATTTTCTATTTTGTGATTGCATGCAATAATAAAAATCCTTTCAAAGTCAAGATTATCAGGCTTTTCTTCAGGTTGAGTATTTTTCAGAATGCAGTTCAGAAGATGAAGTATGTATTCATATTCGCTGCTGAACTTCGCCATAGTAAATCTCTCCTTCGTTTAATAGCAGGTGCTTGCTGCAAATGTTAAGAGCCGCAGGTCTGTGGGTTACGATAAGACAAGTGCGGTTTTTGAGTGCTGCAATGTTGTGCAGTAAAAGAGCTTCGGTTTCTTCGTCCAAAGCACTTGTTGCTTCGTCAAGCAAAAGTATGGGTGCGTTGCCCAGAATAGCTCTTGCAATAGCAATTCTCTGTGCCTGCCCTTCTGAAACGCCAAATCCCTTTTCTCCGATTCTTGTTTTGAATTTGTCGGGGAATTCCTGAATAAAATCGTAAGCACAGGCAATTTTTGCGGCTTGGATAACTTCTTCTTTGCTTGCATTTTCGTTGAGAAGGCGTATGTTCTCTTCCACAGTGCCGGAAAACAGAAAATTTCCCTGAGGCACATATGCGAAAAGCTGTCTTGTTTCCTGTCCGCATAGATATTCGTCATTGTCGGATAAAAAAGAAATATTGCCTTCGGTGGGGTGGTATGCACCCAATAAAAGTAGGAAAAGCGTAGATTTTCCGCCTCCCGAAAGTCCGGTAAGAGATACAAAATCCCCTTTGTTTATGTCAATGTTTACGTCCTTAAGCACATGATTTTCTCCGTATGAAAAGGACATATCTTTAATAGCAATCTTTTGGAAGTCCTTGTAATTCAGGCTTCTGTCTGAAACTTGCTCGTCGGGAAGTTTTTCAAGCTCCATAATACGTTCGGTTGAAGCAAGCACGCCGTAAAGCTGGGGCATAAGTCCGGAAAGATTGGCAAAAGGCGACTGTATCTGATTGACAAGCTGTAAAATTGCGGTTAGAGTACCGTAAGACATAGTATCATGATAGATACCTCTCGCTCCCCATATCATGGCAAAAAGATATCCCATCTGAAATACAAAACTAAATCCTGCATTGGCAAAAATGCTGAATGTCCGGCGTTTCATTTGTGACCTGAAATAAATATTCTGGTTGTCATCATTGGTTTTTTCCATCTGCTCTTCGCAGCCGAAAACTTTTATAATAAGAATATTTTCAACGGTCTCCTGAAGAAAAGATCTGACCTTTCCTTCTTTTTGCTGTACGTCCTTGTGCAGAGCTTTCATTCGTTTCCTGAACAGACGGGTAACAAAAAACATTGCAAGACCCGAAACTATAAATAAAAGAGTGAAGCTTTTGTCAAGTGCAATAAGTACCCCGACAGCACACAAAAGCCGTGTTACCATGCTTACAAGACTGGGTACAATGCTTGTAAGCCCATCGGAGATTATTTTTACATCGGAAAACATTCGGTTGAGAAGCTCACCGCTGTGAAATCCGGAAATCTGAGAATACTCTTTTTTCATGATCATATCAAGCATTTCGGAACGCAAATTCATACCTAAACGGCAGCGGATATATTCTCCGATGCTGTTGCAGTAAAGTCTGAGAATAAGCTGTCCCAGAATAACACATAGCAAGCCAATGCCGTATTTTATTATCCCGTTGCCGGAATGTGATGTCGCCGAGTCCACGATTCCACGGCACATAAGAGCGAAAATTATTGAGCTTGCAGCGAAAATGCCGTTTCCGGCAATGAGTGTGATCATTTTGAACAGCTGCGGCTTGGAGTGCCTGTACAGCCATTTGTAAGTTGCTTTATCTTTAATTTTGACTGTCATTTTTCAGCCTCCGCAGCTTGTAGACCAAGCCTCTGAACTTAAAAAAAATACGTCTGACAATAAAAAACTGCCAAACAAAAAGATATATTCTGTATCCAATGGATTTTTCAGTAATGTCTTTGCCTTTTCTGTTTACTTTGGAAACTACGCCGATGATGTGGCGATTCTCAATGCCTTTTTCTATATAAAGCTGATTGTCCCCGCACATTTCATATTTTCCGTCTTCAGATTTTATTACCCTGTGAAGGACATAGTGACCGTCGTCACGGAGATAAAAGGCAATATCGTTCTTTTTCAGATTTCCGTCCGGTTTTATAAGGGTAACGGAATCCCTCTCCTGTACCAAAAAAGGAAGCATGCTTGTTCCCCTGGGAAAAATCCGGAATTCTCCGCCGCTTTCCAGAACCATTCGTATGGTTTCGTCGTAATCGGATAGCTCAAAACGGTTATGCAAGTAAATCTGCCCCTCTCAAAGTCCGGATAAAGCTGTCGATGTCTTTTTCTGCGGTAGCTTCATCTATGTCATATTCGGAGAGCATGAGTTTTATAAGTTCTTCCTTTGATATTTCGGAAGAGAGATTTTCCCATAAAAATTTGCCGGTTGAATTCAGTTTAATTATGCCGTTAAAGTCTTTGCTTGCTTCACCCACAGCAACAACCATTGTCTGGGATGCAATATCTCTTAACATAAAACCATCTTTAATTTTCATGTGAATATTCCTTTCAATTAATAGCTTTTGCTTATTTCTTATTTATACCATTATAATAGATAAAAAGAAAAAAGTCAATAAAAAGAATACTGTGAAACCCAATATGGTTAAAGATGACAAGAATGTATAACTTGTTTTGTGCAACTTGTAGAAAATCCAAAATATTGTTGTCAAAACAGTTGACAAAAATAGCACTTGGGATTATAATTATGGTACAATATTTTCATAAGGAGGAAAATAGCAAATGAAAATCAAAAAGATTTTGTCCGGTATTGTTGCTGGCGCACTTGCTCTTTCAACAATGGCTTCTATGTCGCTGTTTAGTACATCAGCAGCAGAAGAAGTTGTTTGGGAAGGCGAAGCAGTAGCAAGCTGGAGCAAAGAAGTTGTACTTGAAGGTGCAAGCAATATCATTACAGCCGAAGAAGGCGGAATCCTTGGATTCGAGGGTACAGTAACAGGTACAAATCCACAGATTCAGTTTGTAACAAAACAGGGTTCAGGCTGGACTTGGACTCCGTTTACAGACGCTGAAGGCAATGAGTATTTTGATATTAATGCAACTACAGGCAAGCTTTCAATCAAACTGTCAGCAGAACAGGCTTCACAGCTGACAACATCTAAGGAATTTGATGTTAAGGGTCAGGGCTACACTTTGACTAAGCTCACTTACACAGCACCCGGCGGTACATCAGGCGGTTCAACATCTGAACCTGAAACTGTTTGGGAAGGCGAAGCAGCAGCAAGCTGGAGCAAAGAAGTTGTTCTTGATGGTGCAAGCAATATCATTACAGCCGTAGAAGGCGGAATCCTTGGATTCGAGGGTACAGTAACAGGTACAAATCCACAGATTCAGTTTGTAACAAAACAGGGTTCAGGCTGGACTTGGACTCCGTTTACAGACGCTGAAGGCAATGAGTATTTTGATATTAATGCAACTACAGGCAAGCTTTCAATCAAACTGTCAGCAGAACAGGCTTCACAGCTGACAACATCTAAGGAATTTGACATTAAGGGTCAGAATTATACTTTGACTAAGCTCACTTACACAGCACCTGCTTCAAGCGATTCAAGCTCAACAGTTGAATCAAGCACAGTAGATACTTCAAGTGAAGTTGAATCAAGCACAGTTGATCCTACTTCAGAAGCACTTAAGACATGGATTTCTGACGCTTCAACTAAGAAGAGTGCTTGGTACAGCAAATGTGCAAGCGATAAATACGTAATGGTTCCTGCTGATTTGGCTTTCGATCCATCATTAGTTGACGGATTGAAATTCACAATCAGATATGATGGCGATAATGCAAACGGAAGCTTTGGTGTTTCCACAGTCGGCGAAGGCTGGGGACAAGTTGAATGGTCATTAGATACTACTGATGATTTGCCAGAAGAATGCACACAGGTTTCAGCTAACGTTTACTCATTTGAATTCACAAATATCGTTGCTGATTGGTTTGAAGGTAACGCTATAGATCCGGAAGCTTCAGAGGCATCATGGGCTGTAAATGGCTTTAACAGATTAGGTGAAGCAAATGATTGGGTAGAAACAACTTTTGAACTTCTCTCTATTGATTTGCTCGATGGTGACGGCAATGTAGTTTACAGTGCTGGTGGAACATCTGATTCTTCAAGCGAAGTTGAATCAAGTCTTCCTGATTCTTCAAGCGAAGTTGAATCAAGCCTTCCTGATTCTTCAAGTGAAGCAGAATCAAGCCTTCCTGATTCTTCA
>JBJERB010000070.1:0-2224 GCA_051882055.1 Oscillospiraceae bacterium | reverse complement strand
GAATCAAGCCTTCCTGATTCTTCATCAGAAGCTGAAATCGGTACAGGCGATATCATTGATTTGAACATCGTTAAGTATCAGACAAAGGATGAAGGTAAAACAGTTCGTTTCATTTACATTGCAAATGAATCAGCAGTAGAAGCTGCAAATTCAGGTAATGTTCAGCTTCTCGTTTGTCCGACTATTGATGATGAACCTATAGAATCAAACACAGCTGTAACAACAGCATATCGCTCAATCTATGCTGGCGGTCAGTTAATAACTGCTCCTGAAGGTAAAGTATTTATCCTTTCACCTGAAGTAGGTAACCTTTCAGCAGATCTTGGAAGTGGCGTAGCAGCTAAGTTCACATTAGATTCTATCCCACAGAGATATGCAAGAGTTTATGAGCCTTAATTAAAACTCAATAGTATTAAATATTTTCATGAATTGGAGGGGATTACGATGAAAAGATATGAAACACCTTCAGTTGAAGTAACTAAGTTCGAAGTTGAAGAAATCATGCTCAGTACTACTCCTGTAGAACCTGAGGATCCCGGTTTCGGAGAAATGTTTTAATTTATTACTTTAACATAAACAAACGGCAGTCAGATTGGCTGCCGTTTATTTTTTGTATGGCCGGAATTTTTTATGTGTTTGTTGTGTGTCGCATGTTTTCCCCTTGCAATTTTTATAATAGTGTGTTATAATTATGATACCTTGAATGGGTATGTAAATGTATATGTTTTTAGATTTTAACCGGTCATTTTTATGAGAATTTTGTTTTTTGCTAACGGAGGTAACAAAAATGAATAAAATAAAAGTAATTGCAATGGTAGTTTCATTGTGTGTTTCCGGGCTTGCATTGGTTTCCTGCGGTACTGATGTTAAGAATAAAAGCGTAAGCTCACGGGAAGATGTTTCTTCTGCCGCTTCAATCTCATCTGATTCAACACAAAATGATGAGTCTAAAACTTCGGATAAGACTGATAGTAAGAATAGTACTGCAGATGAAAAGAATAACGATAATAGCAAATCAGGCGGCGGAATTGAGATCAAAGATTTTGTTAACCTTGATGAACTTGATGATAGTACAACCTTTGTAATTCAGGGTGAGGATTCAAAATACGGTGGAAATAGCTCTAAGAATAGTAATAATACCACTTCCGCAAATAACTCTGATAAAAATGGTTCAAATAGCTCTTCTACCTCAAATAATAAGGACAGCTCCTCTGTTCCTCCAAATGAAGAAAAAGATTGGGGACCGTTGATGTAAATGATGAATACATATAAAATTTGTGGGCTTGTGGTTAATGCCGAGTTTAAATATCCCATTTCGATTAATAGAGCAAAGAAATATTTGATAGAACCAAGCGATAGCTGTGATATTTGTGTGCCGTATGACCCTGACGCTTTGAATAACCTTCAAAAGGAAGCTCCCCATCTTGATTTGGCAGAATGTGAAATAATTCATACTTGTAGTGCGTTTTATAGACAGCTTTTAAAGTTTAATGGGTTTATGCTTCACTCTTCGGGAGTGGTGGTAGATAATAAAGCGTATTTGTTTTCTGCTTCCAGCGGAACGGGTAAGTCTACCCATACCGCACAGTGGCTTAAATTGTTCGGCGATAAGGCGTTTATAATTAATGATGATAAGCCGGCAATAAAAATAGAAGATGATAATATTTATGTTTACGGTACGCCGTGGAGCGGAAAGTCCGATCTGAATATAAATGTGAAAGTGCCGCTGCAGGGTATTTGTGTCCTTGAGCGTTCTGTAAATAATTTCATTGAACCGTTGGATAACGGCACTGCAATTTATAAAATAATGAATCAAACGCTCAGACCGCAGAATGCTGACGTAATGGATCAGCTTTTGCAAATGCTTGATAGGGTTATAACTGATGTCCCGATTTGGCGAATGGGTTGTAATATTTCAACTGAAGCAGCACAAATGGCGTATGACGCAATGAGTAAACCAATAGTTAAAAAGTAGTATAAAGTTATCGAGTGACCGGATGTCACCCGATAACTTTTTGTCTTATTTGGTTTTTTCTCATTTTTTGAGATATAAAAAAGGCTCTGCATTTCTGCAGAGCATAGAGTGTGTCGATAAACTATAAATTGCCGAATATTAAAAGTTTAGATCAAGCCTTTTCAAAGGCTTGCAGGGGTCAAGGGGACAGCGTCCCTTGTCGCTCGTCGCAACGAGCGAAATACCCCTTCGTCAGGCTGTCCGCACAGG
>JBJERB010000069.1:29880-43571 GCA_051882055.1 Oscillospiraceae bacterium | reverse complement strand
AAAAAGATTTACTTATTGATTCTTGCTTCAAGATCGTCAAGCTCTTTATAAAGAACATCAGGAATTCTGCCGCCCTTTGCAGCGATATCTTCATCATAATATCTTCTCATTTCGGCAACTTCATCTTTCCAGAGATCCTTATCAACAGCAAGGAGTGCTTTCATTCTTTCAGGTGTGATTTCGTCTTCAATACCCTCAATATTGATATCCTCAGGCTTTGGAACATATCCGATTGCTGTTTCATCAGCATCAACAGTTCCCTCGCATCTCTTGATGATCCAATCGAGGACTCTCATATTATCACCGAATCCGGGCCACATAAAGTTACCCTCGTCATCCTTCTTGAACCAGTTTACATTGAAGATCTTCGGAGCTTTATCGCCCAGCTTTTCACCCATTTCAATCCAATGAGCCCAATAATCACCTACATTATATCCAATAAACGGCTTCATAGCCATTGGATCGTGACGGAGAACGCCTACTGCACCGGTAGCTGCTGCGGTTGTTTCGGAAGATACAGCAGAACCAACGAATGTACCGTGGTTCCAGTCAAATGACTGATATACCAGCGGAGTTGTCTTTGCACGACGTCCGCCGAAAATCATTGCGGAAATCGGCACGCCCTGAGGATTATTAAACTCAGAAGAAATACAAGGACAATTTTCAGCCGGAGCTGTAAATCTTGAGTTAGGATGAGCCAATTTATTTCCCTCAGCAACATATTCAGGACCGTTTACCTTTTCGCCCTTCCACTCTGTTGCATTTACCGGAGGATTCTTATCAAGTCCCTCCCACCAAGGAGTCATATTATCATTATTGATAGCTACGTTTGTGAAAATAGCATTTTTCTTTGTAGAAGCGAGAGCATTAAAGTTTGACTTAGCATTTGTTCCCGGAGCTACGCCGAAGAAGCCGTTTTCAGGGTTGATAGCATAAAGTCTTCCGTCTTCGCCTTGTTTAAGCCAAGCGATATCGTCGCCGACTGTCCATACCTTATAACCTTTTTCGGTATAGAATTTAGGTGGAATAAGCATAGCAAGGTTTGTTTTTCCGCAAGCTGACGGGAATGCAGCAGTAATATATTTAACATCACCGTCGGGCTTTTCAACGCCGAGAATAAGCATATGCTCAGCCATCCAGCCCTCATTTTTACCCTGGAACGAAGCAATTCTCAAAGCGAAGCACTTCTTACCGAGAAGAACGTTTCCGCCGTAAGCAGAGTTGATTGACCATATTGTATTATCCTCAGGGAAGTGAACGATATATCTCTTATCGGGATCAACGTCAGCCTTAGAATGAAGTCCTCTTACGAAGTCGTTAGATTCATCGCCCAGGTTTTCAAAAGCCTTAGCACCCATTCTTGTCATAATATCCATGTTAAGTACAACATAGATGGAATCTGTAAGCTCAACGCCCACTTTAGCCAAAGGTGAACCGATAGGTCCCATTGAATAAGGGATAACATACATTGTTCTGCCCTTCATTACGCCGTCATACATAGGAGTAAGCTTAGCGTACATTTCCTTTGGGTCACACCAGTTATTTGTAGGACCTGCGTCCTCCTTATTTCTTGAACAAATAAAAGTTCTGTCCTCTACACGAGCAACGTCGTTAGGGAGAGTTCTATGATAGAGACATCCCGGGTATTCATCCTGATTCATTTCAATCATTTCACCGGTAGCCAAAGCTTCGTCACGAAGAGACTGAAGCTGTTCATCAGAACCGTCGATCCAGACAACGTTATCAGGTTTAGTAAGTGCAATCATTTCATCAACCCAAGCGTTTACGTTAGGGTTTTTTGTAAGACTTGCCATAAATTTTAACTCCTCTCAAAAACCAAAATAATAATTTCTGAAAATTTGAATTTTCAAATCTCCTACAGCTATCATTATAACCCAATCGGTTCCATTTGTCAACAGGTCATTTGTGAATTTTTTAACGCAATTTTGCAGGATATATTACAGACATATTCAATATGATTATGTATAAGCTAACATTTTGTTAAGTTTCGGTCAAATATTGAATTATTATGAATTCAATCCTGCAAAATATTTCTCCTTTGCCTCACAAATGAAAACTATGTGAAAATTAAAATTACACACTGAAAAAATGAAATTCTGCTATTTGCATAAATCAAAAACGAAACAAACGATGTTTTTGTACAAATAATCAAAGCCGAATATCACGTCTTAAAACTGCCCTATTTTTGTTGTTATATTTACACAATATTCTTATTTTTACCGATACGATTATTATTAATTATCCACAAATCGATTAAGATGATTGCTTGATTTTTAAAATTTGATTTTTTCGATTTCCGGGTGTATCATGAACTCAACAAATAAAACAGGAGTGATTTTTATGTCAACAACTACAGCAAATTCAAAATCAAACAGCACGCAAATCAAGCTACTGGTATTTACCGGGCTTTTCACAGCAATTATCTATGTACTCACAGCTTATTTACATGTACCTACCATAAAAGGTTATGTCCATGTAGGTGACGGAATAATCTTTCTTGCAGCTGCACTTCTCCCCACGCCTTATGCCGTATTTGCTGCTGCAATCGGCGGTGCATTGGCAGACGCACTATCAGGATACTGGATCTGGGTTCCTGCTACTCTGATTATAAAAGGTGTTACTGCTGTATTTTTCACATCAAAGAAAGAAAAAATCCTATGCAAACAGAACTTCATTGCTCTAATCCCTGCACTTATTCTATGTGTCGGCGGTTACGGTCTTTACAGCGGAATCGTAATTTACCGCAATTTAATTGCAGGCTTTGCAGACGCATTCGCCAACACAATGCAGATTGTCACCAGCGGAATACTTTATGTAATTTTAGGCTTAGCACTTGACAAAATCGGATTTAAAAAGAAAATGGGTATTTAAAAAATACTGAAAATCATAAAACGGCGGTTGCTAAAAGCAGCCGCCGTTTCTATTACAATATGTAAAAACCTTCTTCAGATTACCATGTACGTGAATTCAGTTCTTTAAACTGAGCAACTGTCGGAACATGTGAATTCAATCCACCGTCTACATTTACGATCTGACCTGTTACATAACTGCTTTCATCAGAAGCAAGATATACGCACATATGACCGATATCTTCAGGACAGCCATAACGATTTACCATTATGTTGCTTGTGAAAATATCTTTTACCGGCTGAGGAACATGAGCCTCATTTTCCGGAGTAACAATAAGACCCGGTCTTACGCAGTTACAACGGATATTCTGTTTACCATACTGCAATGCTGTTGCCTGAGTAAGCAAATCAACTCCGGCTTTAGCACAAGCATAAGCAGTTGATCCCAAATCTCCGCCGCATGAAGCCATTGAACCGATATTGATAATCGATCCGCCGTTTTCGTTTTTCTGCATATACGGAAGAGCACATTTAGTAGCATAGAATGTACCACGAATATCGCTCTGGAAAATACCGTCCCACATTTCCAATGTCAGCTCATCAACACGGCCGTCTTTAAGTCCTACGTTTGCCGCATTATTTACCAAAATATCAATTTTTCCATACTTTGCAGCAGTATCTTCAAACAATTTATCGATACTTTCAGTAACGGTTATATCCATAAAGTGATATGAAGCTTCTCCGCCTTCGTTTTTAATACGGTCTACAACAGCTTGTCCTTTCTGTTCACGGCGTCCGCAAATTACAACTTTTGCTCCCTCAGCAGCAAAAAGTCTTGCGATACCGATGCCGATTCCGCTGGTTGAACCGGTAACAATAGCTACTTTTCCATTCAATCTGTTCATAAAAATACTTCCCATCTAAAAAATATTAGGGTTAATCCCCTAAAGGAACGCTGACAAACAAGCATAGATCTTTGCACAGTGCCTTTAATACAATTATAAATCATCCCAATAAAAAAGTCAATAAAATACAGCACAATTATCAAATATAAATTCTCAGTCAATCATTTTTCGTCGGTTTGCACAATTTTTTTACATTGAATTTCACAAATCACGAAATATCTTTGTACACAATTACCACAGTAATAAAATCCAAAAACAAAAAAAGAACAGCCTGAGCAAAAAGGCTCAATCTGTTCTCAAATATCATTTATACATAACAGAATCATTCTGAATTATGGCAATCTATTTCTGATAAATACCAAGTTTCTCAAACAATTCTCTACGTTCATTACCGTCCTTTACATCAGACACAAGCGCTTTTACAGGAGCCTTTCTATGCAAAGATTTTTTTACATATCTACAGCTCATATACAGCCAAGCAAAAGGCTTAAAACAAGGATATTTTTTCAGAAGTTCCCAGTTTTCCCTGCCACGCTTTTGCAGAAGGCTGAAAAACTGCAACGGATTATGGACTTCGCCTAAAATCTTTACTCCTTTATCTTCCACCGAAATTTTTCTGCCAAAGTTACCCTGCTGCATAATAAAGTCCATAAGACTTTTACACACACTCACGTCAGCATCGGCACACCATGTAATATCTTCGCTTTCAAGTCCGAGATAAATCTGACACATTCTTGTGACTGCTTTAGCAAGAGTTTCAAGACCGGTTTTTACAACTACCGGCTGCATACTTGCATACCAATTATCATCGTGAAGTTCTTTATTTACATACATCATCCAATCTATAATTTGTCTTAATCCCAAACCGCTTTTCAGATGCTTAACAATATGCAGCAGCAAAACTACACCGTTTTGCAATGCCGGAAGCATAGGAACATCATATTCATCGAGACAAACAGTTTCAACATTATCAAGCCCATCTTCAATAAGCTGTAGAAGATATTCCCCTTCCGCTCCTTCAGGCAAGCCTGCCGGTTCCTTATGGATTTCATAGGATATTTCATCTTTTATCAGCGTCACATGGTGATCCGCATTATCTTCACCATACATAAGCTTATATCCATTATCAAGCATAAGCTGATATGCCCGATCGAACTCATCTGACGGCACTATAAAATCAATATCTCCCATTGCACGAGCCGACGGATCGGGATAATACACAGCAGCTGCGGCTCCTTTCAAAACAGCCATAGTAATATTATTGGTATTCATTAATTCCAACAATTTATTCTGGTCATACATCACCTGATAATAAAAGTCAACCTGCTGTATTAAAGTCGTTTTCCATTCCACTGCCAATTCCGGCGGAAGTTTAGCATGTTCAAAGATCCATTCGGACGGAATGCCTATGACAGCCTGGTCAATCAATTCCTCAAAAATTTCATTCCATTTTATCTCAGACAAATCAGGGATTTTTAAATCATCAGTTTCAAACAAAGCTATTTTTATTAATGAATGAATGATTTGTTCTTTTTCCATTAGTATTTACGATGCCTGATTACATCGAAGCCTCCCTTCTTGCCAATTAAACATTGATTCTTTACATTAAAATATTTTTTCAGTTTCGGATAATCCACAAAACGCCATTTCAGACGATGCAAGATATCACATCTACCGTATTTTTTCATCATTTTTTTAAATCCATGTTTATGATAATAATCCCACACCTTCTGTCTATCAGCCGGTACAGCTGACGGGTGCATAAGATTTGGCTGTTTACTGTTTGCTTTTGTTAATTCAGCCCTATACATATCCGGAGTAATTTTATCTATCCACAATCTGCCTTTATCAGTATTTACAATGGCTATAGAAACTCCCAGGTTATCATCAAACCCATTTTTCACTCCGTCTATACCTAAGAAATCGGCTATGGTTATATCTGCCGGCCGATTAAAGTTTGCAAACTGACAATTACCGCAAGACGGGCGTAAAAAAAGGTTAGAATAGAACAAACCCACATATGTATCCCGTGTATAAGTTCTATTATTAATTACAAAAGTTTCAACGTGTGCACGCCATCCATAGCTTTTATCTCTGAAGTTAAACTTCTCTACTTTTCCTTTATATTTATTTTCTATATACTTAATATAATCCGTATAAACTTTTTTAGACGGAACTCCATGACACACAATATCTATTGTGATCAAATTATCAAGGTTTACCGTTTTATTAACTGATAAATAGCCATACAAACCTGCTACCTGGCAGGCGGTCCCGCTAAAAAGAACGATTCTTCCGTTTTCCAAATCATCCCGAACCGAAGGAAAGATTCCCATTGCAGAACATTCCACATATTTAGAACCCTGCATAGACTTACAATCTGCATAAGTTTCCGCTCTCACATAGTCTACATTACAGCCATTTACAAAAGCGACTCCATACACTATTCCTTTTTGTCTGACAACTTCTTTCGCCAAAGTTATAAAAGTACCGCCGGAACGGCTCTTTAATCTCTCTTCATCGTTTTTACTTTTTAACTCTACATAAGTCTGGTGATTTTCTTCTGTATTCCAAGGTTTAAATCTACAAACCTTTTTACACAGTCCACAATCAACGCATTTATTTTTATCAATAACAGGATAATAAAAGCCTTCTTCATCTTCAGTCATTTTTATAGCATTTTGGGGACACAGTTCAGAGCAAGCCGAACATCCGCAGCAATTCTGTTTACCTTCATATACTTTATCCACAAACCTTACTCCTTTCCCCTACAACAGATTCCAGATAGCTTCTTGACTCATTCTGATATTTAGGCAATTCCCTTTCCAATACAGACCAATCGATCTCTTCATCATATTTTTCAGGTGCATTTTTAATTACCTGTTTTTCAAGTCCCATAATATTCAGCAAATTTCCGGCTCTATCATTTATGATTCCAACGCCGTCTTTGGCAATTCCCAAATCCACAAAGAATTTTTTACGAAAAATTATTGAAAAAGCTGTTCCATGAAACGAGTTAGTTAAAACAACCTCTGCATTTTTAATTAACCCCAGCCACTCATCCGGCAATACAAAGCTTAGTTTTTTACCTTCTTTTATATGACAGTTTCCCATATAATATATCTTATAATCTGTTTTTTTCTTAATCTCCAAAGCTGCCTTGATAACTGCCTCTGCATTTCCGCTTACATACAAAAAAATATACTTTTCTTTTTTTCTCTTATTGCTTGCAAACTTCTCCCAATAATCGGTACTCTTCAGCAGGGTCGGGTCAATATGAACAGTCGCTTTTTTACCTATAAGGTCATATACTCTATCCACGCCGTTAGGTTCTCTTACGCTTAATCCTGAAAAAGACTCTAAAGATTTATAAAACTTTTTATCCTTCTCAACAAGAATATAGTTCCCAAAGCTTGCAGCGTAAGAAGCTTTTATGATACTTTTATTACCCACGGACAAGACATATGCCGAGTCATGTCCTATTATTTCCGCATTCCAAACCTGATCACTGCCAACTATAATCACATCATATTTATCAGCCAGCCGGTCAATACTTTCCCGATTTACACTTTGGGAAAACTCACTGACTTTTTTTAAGTATTTTCTAAACAAATCTCTTTTTAACAGTTGATATGCTGTTTTAATTTTAGAAAACAAAATATTCCCTGTATTTGTTCTATACATATTATCTATAGACGCACATTTATAATCTATTATTTCACAATGTCCGCCGCTGATTATATTCAATTCATCACAAAGAGCCTGAGCCTGCAAAACAGCCCCATAATTTATTGCATCATGAAATGTCAACAATCCTACATTCACTTAATATTCATCCCTTCAAATTTACCAATAGCAGCCTTGTTCCACATTACTTGCTTCAGGCGGACGTTCCGTATCTGACGGTCTGATCCAACAGCTATTATAACATTTATTAATCAGCGGATTATCGTCCCATCTTTTCCCTTTTATCCCAAAAAGGATTTGTGTTGATCCCGCCATAACTATAGCTTTTTTACCCATTTCCTTAATGTAGGCTGCCAACGGAAATCCATATGCACCACAGCCTATAATTGCGATATCAAAATCACAATTACCGATATCCGTTTTCATTTTTTCCAAAGCCTCAAACCAATTTTTATAACCTGCTCTTTCACTGCCTATAGTCTGAACGGCTTTTATAGTTTTAAGTGAAAATTCCGGAAGTATATCCGTTCCTGGAAAAAGTCCATCTCTTTTTTCATATTGATTCATAATACTTTGAGCAAAAGGATGTATTACAAGAACTTTTTTTCCTTTTAGCACTTTCGACCATGGATCGTTAAAGTAATACGGTTCCAATGAACACAACTGCATAAGCTTGATATTATTATCGGCATATTCTTTAACAAACAAGTCCTCAGCGTGGGTACCAAAAACAGCCATTAAATCAACCTGCTTCATAGCATCGCAATACTCTTGATAAAACCGCATCATCTCATCATCGGTTATACTGCTTCCATTACCGAAAAAACCTGCATTATTACTTAACAGCTGTTTATTTTCATCTTTAATATTTTTGGTTAATCCAACCTGTTTTGCCATACAGGCATTAATTGCTCCCATTTCGATTGTACCGATACGGGCAATCATACATGGCTCTTTTCTTGAAAGAATTTGAAAACAATTCTCATTACCGTCCTGTGAAGCAACAACAGGCTGTCCGAAAAAGGTTTTTATTACCCTACCCGATTCATCAAACAAATCTCTTCTTTTTTTAATTCCCAAACGAACAAGCTGTTCTTCTGTCTTTTTCTTAATCCTAAAAACAATTACATCTTTTTTTTTCATAAACAGCATCCTTGAATCTTTACTATTAGAAATATGGCAGCGTTTTTTTTACATAGTCTATTCTTTATTTGCTTTAAAAACGCAAACGCTTAAGCATTTATAACATCTGATACATTTTTCTGCATCTATTGTAGGATATTCAAATCCTTCTTCATCGTTTTCCATAGCAATAGCTTGCATAGGACATACTGCAAAGCAGGCAGAACATCCGCAGCAATCTTCTCTGCTTTCATACAATTCCGGAAGCTTTTTGCTTGTATCTATCCACTCTCCCTGAGCATTCTTCATCATTGGCAATCCATTTGAACCCATACGAACATTAATATATCGTGTTGATTTATGAGGTCTATACTCCTTATTATCTAACGTCTTTTTTTCTACGTGCTTCTGATCCACTTTTCAGCACCTCCATTGAAAAATTACTGATTATCTATACTTTTATTCTTACGAATAAATTTTCCTGCAAACTTATTCAATATCCATTTAAATTCATCTGTCCTTACATAAGCAGCCAATGTACAAACAAGTGCAAAAATCGCCACAACAATCATTTTTAATATCAAGCTGCCCCATCCGGCAACCTCAATATTTTTAAATATCAGGGTGGATGAAATTATTATGCCGACTGTTAATATCGTATTTAAAACAATGCCCTTATAATAAACAAAACAGGAATGTCCCAAAAATTCCCGGAACAGAATAGGCGGTTCATACCAAAAATAAGTCAACAATCTTGCCAAGGTAGTAGCAATCAGAATACCGGCAAGTCCAAAGTTTTTACCCAAAATCCAAGACAAAATCAAGTTGATCACAGCGGTTGCCAACATTACATATTTAACCCGTTCATACAATCCCGTAGCCTGTCTGAATGTCCAAATAGGCAGAATAACAGATGTAAAATAGAAATTAACAACACAAGCGATCAAAACGCTTTTTTCCAGAATATACTCCTGACCCAGCCAGATCCTCAGAAAATCAGGCAACAGCAAATACAAGCATGAGCTGCAAAAAGCACAAACCATCAAACCACACACTTGTAAAACTTTGAAAACCTCATACCTTTTGGATTCTGATTCTGACACAACCAGATTACCGATACTTGCCGTAAGCGAAGAAGTAACGATATTGGTTACATTAGTCAACTGAGTCACAATCATGCTATAGTTAGAATAATACCCTACTTTCGCCGTTCCGATCAAAACAGATGTCAAAGTATTATCCGTAGCAGAAACCAGCAAGCCGGATACTCTGTTAAGCAAAACCGCCCATATATTTTTAAAAAGATTTTTGGTTTCCTTTTTATCTAATTTTTCTTTATTATTCTTTAAAAACGGATATTTTTTAGATGCTTCTCTGGAAATCCAGAAATTCGTTATATATGTAAAAAAGACCTGAACCGCTAAATAAACAAAGTAGTTTTTTGTCAGAAGCAAAAACAATGTCATAAACACGGTTCTTAAAACATAGAAAAATCCTCTTACCTTAGCCAGAACATAAGCTTTCTGGTCAGCCACAAGGATATTGGTCTTATAAGCCACCAGATATGAAGCAACCGTATTTGCCAGTGCAAACAGATAATATATATTTACATACGGAATATCTTTTTCGAGATTTATCAGATATTTTAAAAAGGGAATCAGGCACACGCCTATAACGGCAATTACCATTGCTATTCCGTTATATAATTTTCTATAAGCATTATTTAATGCCGCCAATTTTTTTTCATCATGTTCTGCCAGCGGTTTATACATTGCATAGACAGCGGCTGTTTGCAATCCCAAATCGGCAAGACACAGCATCTGCAATATATCAGAAAACAGACCGTTTATACCTAAATATTCAACGCCCAAAACACGAATAAATACAGATCTGTTAATAAACTGAAAAACGATTGTGATTATCTGATATGCCAAATTGAAAGTAATATTTCTAACCGAATTATTTACTCTTGACTCTGCCATTTTTTATTATATTTCTCCTTTTTATCTGCGTAAAACTTTTTTATACGTTCTTTAATCGTAAAGTTTGCATATTCGCGTAATAAAAACGACATTTTTTTTGAACAAAAATCCACCCAAAATTTATCTCTTGTTTCAGGCACCGGATCGGTTCTGCTCAAAGCAGGCTGCATATAATCATTAATATCAACCGGTATCATTATCAACGAATCAGTAACTGCATCAAAAGCACTTTTACCTTTATCATTATTAAGCAGCACCAAAGAAACACCCTTATTATCATTAAAATCCGGTCTGTTCTTTGCAATTCCCCAACAGTCGGCAATAGTAATATCACTTATACGTTTTAAATTTCTATACGGACACTTAAAACACGACGGTCTTATTGAATTATGAGAATAAAACAGATTAGCATACCACTTAGTACTTACTGTTTTATTTTTCATAACGAAGGACTCCATATGATGACCCCATCCATATTTTCGCTTATCACGAAAATCGGCAGACACAACAGTATCTTTTTCTTTTTCTTCTATCCAATCCACATAATGTTCCCACACCAAAGGACTTGCGGCTCCATGACATACAACCTCTATGGTCAACAGGTTTTCATAATCACGACCCAAAAAGCCATATAGACCGCCTATCTGGCAAGGTGTCCCCGAAAACACAACACTCAAGCCCTTATCCAGGTCGTCTTTAGCCAATCCATAGCAATCACCGACAGAGCTTTGAATATATTTCGATCCACGAAATTTATTTCTTTCCTCTTGTGTGGTTGCTCTTGCATGTGAAACGGACCTACAATCTTCAGACAAAACTGCTCCATAGACTACGCCGCCGTTTTCCAAAACACAGTCTGTTAAGGCGGTAAAAATACCTCCCGATCTTGAGTTCATACGTATATCTATCTCTTTATGCTTTACAGCCCATGCCTCTATTATCTGATTATCCATACAATGCTTCCCTTCAGGATTCGATCTGAGATTTTAAATATCTGAGTGATTTTTCCCGTTCACTATCAATCGCTTTATTTACAAATTCAAAGTCTATATCTTTAATTAGCAAATCCTTGACATTTTCCAGAGTTTTTATTCCGAACTCTTCAAGTCCCAACAGTGAAAGCAAACTTACTGTTCGCTCCGCTACATTTGGCATAACTGCTATGGTTCTTTTATTCATCAAATTGCCGAATGCAGCTCCATGAAAGGAATCCGTAGCTACTATTGAAGCTTTGTTCAAAATCTTCAAAAACTCCAATGGTCCTCCGTCTCTGATTACATAATCAGCTTTAAGCTTACTTGCCGCTGCTCTGGAAACCACCACCACAGGCAATTTAGTTTGTTGGCGTATTATATCCAATAATTTTTGCATTTTATCGTTAGGCACCAATTCATAGCACATAACATACTTATCCGGCAAATTATAATCCTGTCCTTTTTCTCCCAACGCTTCCCATTCTTCTTTTGTCAGCAGGAAAACCGGATCAACATGCTGAACCGTTTTTACTTTATACTGTTCATGCAGAAACTCTACTGTGGATTTTTCCCTCAAAGACACCCGGTCAAATCTATGAAGCATTGCATTAAAACGGGACTCATCATCTTTAGGGATTTTATGATATCCGCCCATACTAACTGCATAAGTCACAACTTTATTAGTATCGGGAACAAATTCAAGGGAAAAGAACGGAGAAAGCCTGGAATTTTGGTTGCATTTCCAAACTTGATCGCTTCCCACTACATACACCGCATTATCATCACCGAGTTCCTGCCACTGCTCCAATCCGGTCAAATGCGGTGTTTTTATCAGATAATCATTATTGAACCTTTCAAACCTTTCGAAACCACGTTTATAGTCTTTATATCTGATCAATGTGAACAAATTATTTTTCAACTCGTTTTTACCGAATCCTTTGACAAACAAATTTTCTTTACTCACATAATAATCAATTATTTGATTATCAAACCCCATTTTCAAAAATGAGGTTTGCAAAGCATACGCCTGTAACATTGCTCCATAATTATGTGCATGATGAAATGTTGCAGTATATATCATACTATTTTCCTCCCAATCGGGCTAACAAGTTTACACTTCTGTCTATTTATTAAAACAACGGTTTGCCCTCCTCCCAAAGAGGCGTGGACATCTTGTCTGCTGATACTATTTCATAAACAACCGCTTTATCTTTTTTATTGCCTTAACATACACGGGAACGGCATTAAAATTTCTTTCTTCTATCTTCTTATCAAAATCCCTGTCCGGCATGACATACGGAGGGTGTTTCAGCGGAAATTCCACAGAAAACACCGGTATAGAATTATCTTGCATATCCGATGTATGTGTAGCGTCTGCCCCATTGCCTATATTTGTAACCAAATTCTTGCAAGGCAGAATTGAAAGCCCGTTATTAATTAATCTTGTATAAGACCACTGATGATCCCATGCAGTAATATTATCTGTATTACAGCAATGCTCATCATAATACGGTGCTCTGCTTTCATAAACGGCTTTTCCCATACGTGACTTCAGCATTTTTTTCACCTGTGGATTTTTCCATGTTTTTATTTCAACATCATACATATTCCATGCACGAGCCCATGTTGCCCAACCCCAGTTACTTCCCCATTGAGCAAAAAAGTAGCTATACTCTCCGCAATCCCATTCACGCAGAAAATTCGTTCCGCACACCTGCATTATTCTTTCATCATCTTTATAGCGAATCAACATTTCATCGCAAAAGCGAAAAAAATCTTCACTTGGCATACAATCGTCTTCAAGAAATACAGCATATTCTTCATTTTGCAAAACCCAGGAAAAACCGGAATACGGTCTTACACAACAGCCAAGATTCTTCTCCGAATAATTTCTCTTGACATCACAAGGCCACTCCACATTTTCAAACACTGCCCTTGTTTTATTACACTTTTCAACTTCGCTTTCATTTCTGGGGCCGTCTGCTATAACATACAGTTTTGACGGTTTGACCTGCTTCAAAATATTATACAACGCTTTAGCTTTATCCTCACGGTTGAATATGACAACTGCTACAGGACTGGTTGTACGGTAACTCATTATTTTACCTCCAAAGTAATTTAGTTTTTCCGGCAATATCGCAGGGTTTTGTC
>JBJERB010000069.1:27738-29780 GCA_051882055.1 Oscillospiraceae bacterium | reverse complement strand
CAAAGGCGACAACCGTTAATTGTGAGATATTGCCTTATACAAAGCCTTTACAAATTTCGGTATCAGATACCAATAACGATAAACAGCAAAATTAAATTTCATCTTCATGCTTAATCTATTGGTTTTACAATATTTCTGCGACGCTTTTTCCCAACCGTCGCTTCTATACATCTGCCAGAAATCCTCCGAGTATTTATTCCTCTGCCAAGGCATAATATAGCTTCTGTTACCACCCAGAATATCTTCTGCCGGATGTTCCTGATACTCTAAATGCTCTAATATTTTATTCCAGACATTTTCACCCTTATCAGTGTTAATCAACACCGAAGAGATTCCTTTTTCATTATTTCTATATTTAAACGAAGGTGATTTATAGCCCCAGAAATCTGCAAGAGTAATATCCCCCTGCCGTTTTATAGACGTATACGGACATTTCTCACAGCATCGTCTTGCATACATATCAATCAAAAAGCCGATTAAATACGGATCGGTAAACTTATCACTCACATATTCCTCACCGTTTCGGAATTTCTCATAGACGCTGAATACTGTCCATCCCGGCTTTTTATATCGAAACTTAATTTCTTCGATCGCAGAATTATACTGTTTTTGCTGATGTCTGCAATACTCTTCAAACATCAGCGGAGACGAAACGCCATGGCAAAGAATATCCACCGTAATCAGCCTATGGCTGTTTTCTTTTACGAAATTCTTTATTGCTGCTGTCTGGCAGGGAGTTCCGGAAAAAAGGACTGTTTTACCCTCATCAAGAAGTTCTTTTATTTCTATAAAGGAAGTCCCCATACTGCTCTGAACATATTTGGAGCCACGCATTTGTTTTACAACATTAATATCATCAGTTACAACATGTCGTACCTTCGGGACATCACCGGAATAATCAACAACTGCTCCGCAAACATAACCTCCGATTTGCAAAACATATTCACTTATTTCAGCAAATACGCCCCCTGAGGTACTGTTTTTTCTTACAATTTTATCTTTATTCCAAGCTGCATAAACTTTCATATTATTCCCTATCCGATTCTTTCCTGCCACTTTGAAATCTTATCTCTCAATTTATCATAATACTCTTCTTTAAAATAAGGCTTCATCTCATGGTCAACAGATTTATCCAAAAGCTTTACAGCTAATGATTTTGCTTCTGACAAGCTTTGTGCATAAAACACATAATCATCATATACACCCTCGAACCATTCAACACCTGTTTTCACTTTATGATCAGTAGTTTTAAGCACAATGACCGGTGTTCCTGCTATTAAAGAAAAAATAGTTCCATGATACCGATCGGTTATGACAACCTTTGCCTTTGAGAAAGAATCAATCATTTCATTTACGTAATTTTCTATTGAATCCTTAAAATCCTCAAATTTTTCATTGACTGTGGTATCACACATACTTACATCTGTTATTTCCTGAAGTTCCCCATACAGTTTATCAATTTCTTCGGTACTATAATACTTTTCAACATCATTCCTCATACAAAAAAGGATACCGTTTCTTTCATACTTATCATTATCTCTTGTACCGATAAGCGTTGTCACAATATCAGGGTATGTTACAATATCCAAGTCAGGGAACAACTTTTCAGCCATTTTCCCGGAGGTATAATCTCTTGCCATAAAGAAGATCTTATTATTAAGTTTATAGCATTGTGCTGTTCTCTTCGCATTTTCTTCCTTAAGATACATTACCGTTTGCGGAAGCATAACAATCGGCACATTATGTATATTGCTTACTACCAATCTATGAACATAGTCATGATAGCCTCCTATATCCTGTGTACAATAACCGCTTTGGAAAAAAATCATATCATTTTCTGTTATTGAGGAACGGATTTTCTCGATTATTCCGCTCTTTTCATCTGACAGCAGAAGTCCGTCAATCTCCACCAATTCATAATCAGGATAATTCTCTTTAAGCCATTTAACGGTACATATATACTGAGCAATATCTCCTAAATTAGCATGGACAGGAACATCTAAATAAAATATCTTCTTACCCTTTCCAAAGCTCATATTTTT
>JBJERB010000069.1:8971-27638 GCA_051882055.1 Oscillospiraceae bacterium | reverse complement strand
TAAAGCCGTTATAAACACCATCCAGAAATAATTAGTCGGTATTATCATATTAACTAAACCGCCCACAAACATAGCTAACAATGAAAAATAAAGCACCTCAATAGACTTATCTTCAGATTTTTTCATTGTTTTCAATCCAAAATAGATCATCAAGGCAAACATAATGGTTCCTATAGCTCCATAGTCCAGCATTAACTGCAGCATTGAATTATGTGCCGTATTAAACGCTTTCCAAATCTTGCCCAACGTATCAAAAACAATGGTGTTTCCATATCCGTATCCAAACAGCGGATGCTCAAAAAACAGTTCCAATGAACCGCTGAAAATCTGATCTCTTCCTGTCAAGGTTAAATCCTTGGACAATACTTGAGTGATATAATCTACAAAGATTTCATAATTCTGAAATCTTAATGTAATAACAATATAATTAAGAACGGCAACAATGACAACGAACCAAACCGGCGAAATAATCTTCCAGAAATCCTTGCGGCAAAACTTATTAATCAGATACAACAATGCAAAAAGTCCGATCATGGTCGTTCCCTGGCCGCTTCCGTTAATCACAGCAAATAACAAGCTAAGGACATAGCAAATCCATGTGGATCTTCTGATTTTTCCTTCAAATTTCAAGTCCCCGAAAAACGTCAATGATATAAACATCATAAACGCCTGAGTTGTTACGGCTTTACTTCCCCAAAAGAAAACCTGCGTTCCATATTCAGCATTTTCGGAAATAGTTGTTCCAATCAATAAAGTTAAAAGTATTGAAATAATCCACAATAATTTTACTGCTTGGAAAAACTCACAAAGCTTCTCACGGGAACTTCGCAAAAAGAAAAAACATATACCAATCAAAGTAATAATATAAAAAATATACTTACAAAGATTAAGAAAGCCTACGCCTGTCACGAATATCATTCCGACAAAACCGCAAAGCATAAATAACATAAAGAAAACCGTCTCAGGTTTCGCACTCATCTTAACCTTGTTTTTTACAATAAAAACAAAACCGGTTACAGCCTGCAAGCCGAGAAACAGATAAGAAGAATAAGGCAGATACGATTCCGAAAGTACAGCCGGCTGAAGCCATATTACCAGTAAAAGAATATAAAATATTTTTGTTTTATTTATTTTTATATCCACACAATCACACCCACCTTTTTACACACTCAACAAAATCATTTCTGCCCATTATTGTTGAGATGCTTCTTTTAAATAAAATCCATTTATTTAAACAGAGCTTCCGATAAATTTACTCTTGAATTATTATCACTGATTTTATGTGCAGGTATACCCGCAACAGTTATACCTTCCTCAACATCTTTAGTAACCACTGCATTGGCACCTATGCAAACATCATTACCGATAGTTATATTACCGATAATTTTTGCTCCCGCACCAATATAAACATTATCGCCGATTTTAGCAGCAACATTTATTCCGCTTGTAGACCCTACAATGACATCCGCCATAATTCTACAGTTCTTTCCGATATGTGAGCTGGAGTTAATTATTATCGTTCCATAATGAGGCAATGACAAACCCTCCTCAGCCACATTCAGAGGAATGGTATACCCCAGTTTCATTCCAAATCTTGTATACTGAAGCAAATAATATTTTTCAAGCAGTTTTCCGATTATACCCCTCGCCGTATTGCGATAATATTCGGCTTTACGAAGATAAATCTTATATTTCCAAATATCCTCTCTCCAACTACCGATTATTTTAGGTCTTTTACCAATATAATTATCTGCTGTTGCATCTGCATAAAGACATCGTTTCAAATCTTCTTTAGTCGTTATCATAGCTCGTCAATCTTCCTTATAAATACTGCCGGATTTCCGGCCCAAATTTCGCCGTCGGGTATGGATTTAGTCACTACGGAGCCTGCACCGACGATACTATGCTTACCGATTGTCACGCCCTTCAAAACAAATGATCCGGCACCGATAAACGCCCCTTCTTTTATACGAACGGGTTTTGCTTTTATCGGCGATTCCGAAGAATTGCCTTTAATTCTTTCATTATAATCCAACGGATGAAAATCCGTATCATATATTTTACATCCGGAACCAAGCAGCACATTATCTTCCAAAACAATCTCTGTCGCACAAGTGAACGAGCAATTGGATATACCGCATTTATTTCCGATAACTATCCGAGAATTTTGCAGCATTTGAAAATATGTACGATCTCCTGTGCCAATCGGATTAGCCCAGGGAGCGGAATTGATCAAAACATTATTCCCTATAAGCAATTCTGCGGAAGCATAATGCTTAAACACATAAACACTGCCCCTCACCTTCAAACCGGAGCCGTATTTTACCCCATTTAATTTGAATTTCAGCTTATTAAACGGCGTATACCAGCGATAAGCAAACATATTTATTGCTTTTCGCACATTTATCCAAAATACCATTTTTAATTCTCCACTATTTAATAATATCTTTATAAATACGCATTACCTGATCGCTGTTCATTTCAGGATCATGAGTCTTTTCAGCGTGTTTTCTTGCATTAACGGTCATTTCCGTAATAGTGTCCTTTGCCTCAAAAGCCTTATCGATATAATAGGCAAGCATATAATATTCATCAAAAGGATACACATATCCCTCTTTTTTATGGACAAGCATATCAGCAACTCCCCCCACATCAGATGAGATACAAGGTACGCCTAAAAGCATAGCTTCTCCCAAACTATTCGGAGAGTTCTCTATTGATGACGGAGACACAAAAACATTACAGGACAACAGCTGACGTTTCATTTGTAATGCATTCTGAGGTCCTATAAACTCTACATTCTCTATTACTTTTTCCTGTTTAATCAACTTTTTTAAATATAATCCATAAGAAGAGCCTTTGATCTTATTACCTTGAGTAATATCCGCTCCTGCTATCTTCAGCCTTATATCCGGATACTTATCTTTCAGCATGGAAACAGCTTTTACAAGCATATGTGCTCCCTTTAAAGGAAGCACTGCCTGACTGATAAAAATCGAATGTTTATTACAAGAAGCGTATTCCCATTGGTCTGAATAAAAAACTTTCCTTAAAGTTTCATTTGAAAAGTGATAGCTGCAATCAGGATTATACTGTAATGCACATGCCTTATCCCAAGAAGTTCTGCCCATAATATGAGATACCATTTGCAGGCTTTGCTTTTCATACTTACCCCTACGAACATATGCTTTATATGTTTCATATATATTATCCTTAGTCAGCAATTCTTTAAGTGTACATGACTTAATCACTGACATCGGCAAACCGGCAAACAAATGCTCTGCGTAAATACCTACCAGACCCTGAACAGAAATAACCACTTTATTAAGCAAGCCCAACTTTTCAGCCACACAGCACATTGCATAACAATATTGAAATTCAGTGCCGTGAATATGAATTATATCGGGTTTTTCTTTTTTTATCACTTCTTCAAAAAAAGGCTCAAAGCTTTCAGAGTCTGCATTTCCTATTCGCAATGCCCTTCCATCAGCTACAAATCCATAAAACGAAAAATTGTCTTTCTTACCTTTTACAGGCTCGGATTTTCCATACGCCGGATAACACAGTATCAACTCAAAATCTTGATGAGACAAAAGCTGATCTGACAATCCGTCTAACCAGCCTCCGCCGAAAAAGTTCCTTTTATCATCATTTATTATTTCATCTACTCTATGTATTGCAACATTTGAGAGCCATAACGCTTTCATAGACATTCATCCTTTGCCCTTTTGAATATTAATCTTCAAGATACCGGGTAATTATTTGCTTCCAATTCCTATAATCCAATTTAGTTTCGGCACAATCCCGTGCTGCATACTTCATTTTAAGCAATTCATCCGCAGGAACAGAAATTGCTTTCTTTATTGCTTCGGCACATTCGTCAGGTGACGCACCCTTAAAAACAACACTATCCTGTCCATTATTAAGATAAATTGAAGCACAATCGCCAACATCCGAGCATACGGGGACCACGCCATATGCCATCATTTCAGGAATTTTACTGGGGAAATTAGAAAGTGTGATTCTATTCTCTTCTCTCGCAATAAAAATAAAATCCATGGTTTTATATAGTTTCAGCAAATCTTCATATTCAAGCCAACCGTGAAAAACCAATACATTCTTCAAATTGTCAAGATCCGAATCACTGCATTTTGCCGCCTTCTTCAATTTATCAACGGTAAGAGATGTAAAATGCATTTCAACTTTTTCAAGCTCGTCGTCTGTCAGCTCTGCAAACCCCTTGATCATTCCTTCCAGAGAATCTTTATTTGTTGCTGCGCCCGGATATATGAAACGATATTTTTCTCCGACTTTTTTAGCTTGTATATCCATTGAAGTGTCTTTCGTATTAACAAGGCAAGGCAGCACTAATGTATTACATCCTACTTCATCAAAATGCTTTTTCAAATTCTGACTAATGGCAATAATTCTTTTGTATTTTGGCATTATTTTATCAAAATGCCTTTTCCAAAGCAGATAATCCCAGCTCAGACCACTCATACTATACTGATGTGCCTGAAACCACTCAACAATAACATAAACAAGATGTCCTTTTTCATTAACCCGTGGGAAGTTTTTCAAAAGCATTTCAGAAACGCTGATAAAATCTGTATATACAAATACATAATCATTTTCAGTCAATTCATATTCCGCAAGTATATCTTTTTGCCAATTTCCAAGGCAAAGGTGATTCCTAACACGAAACGGAAGCTTACTTTTAGGAGCGATTATATTAACATAGTTAACACCTTTATATTCACTGCACTCCCTGCCCCTTTGAAAGTTCTTTTCTTCTTTCAATCCAATAACTGTTACATTCATACCTGCTTCATTCAGCAGCAAAGCCAGATTTCTTATATAATTAGAATTTGCAGTACCAAAGGGAAAGGGGTCATTACAGCAAATAAAGCATCTTTTTCCTACTATTGTTTCTGACATTTTACACCTCTAAAACCGTTCATATATCTTTTCCAATAAGGCAAGATGTTTATCAAGAGAGTAATTATTCTTTACAATAGACATACTCTCCCTTGCAGCCTTTTCCCTTACGTCTTTATTTATAAGCAGCATAGTTATTCCCTTTGCCATAGCGTCTACATCGCCTGCTTCACAGCAAGTACCGTTCTCTCCATCATGAACGATTTTAGGAATTCCGCCCACATTTGTACTGACAACAGGCAATCCATATCCCATAGCATCAAGTACAGACATTGGCATTCCCTCGTTATATGACGGGAGATAAAAAATATCTGCTTTTCTTAAAACATCATCTTTTTTCTTATCCCTTACCCAGCCGGGGAATTTCACATTATCCGATACGCCATAATCTTCTATCAATTTCCTTATCTCTGATTCATCCTCACGGCTTCCTGCACCGCAAAGAAGAAACATTACATCAGGAACCTTTTCTTTTACCTTTTGTACAACTGCCGGAATATCATAACAGCCTTTACGGCGTCCCAATTCCCCAAGGAACAAAACAATATTATTACAATTCCTTTTCTGTCTCTCGATTAAAGCATCTTCATGAAGAACGCTGTAGTTTTCAATAATTTCAATCTTTTCAGGCGGAACGATCATACCAAGCCGTCCCTTCCATTCCTCTGAAAGGGCAATCAGCACAGTACATTTATTATATACTTTCTTTATAAGCTTCTTTTTCTTATCATCGGCATCCAAATAAAACTTATCAATATCCGCACCATGGATATGATTAACAATGGGCTTTTTCGCCCATGAAGCCATATAAACAAAGGGCATTTTTCTATAAAAAGACGGTCCGAAAGAAGAATGGATATGAACCAATTCCGGTTTATCTACCATCAAAACCTTTACAAAATGCAAATAGCCTTTAAGTGCTTTAAACAATTTTGTAATTCTTCCGCCGTCCTTATAGGATTCAACATATATTATTTTATAATCTTTTTCTAACTGTGATCCTCTATAACCGTTGACCACAGCCGCAATTCCGCCCTTAACCTTTTTATCCTGTACGACCATACAGACTTTTTTCATTTTATTTTCCTCTTATATATGCATTCCATATGAATTTTGTATTTGTTTCCCAATAACGTTTAAACAACCTTTTGGGATCCTGCATCAAGCGATAAACCCATTCAAGATTATGCTTTTGCATCCATTCCGGTGCACGTTCAATATTTCCTGCAAGGTAATCAAATCCGGCTCCGACGCCCACCATAAGCCCTTTAATTTTACCCTGATGTGAAACCATCCATTTCTCCTGCTTCGGTGCTCCAAGTCCGACCCACACAAAATCAGCTTCTGCTTCATTTATTTGTTTTATAATTTCCTTATCCTCAGATACACTAATCGGGCAAAACGGAGGACTATACATACCCACAATTTCGATTCCCGGATATTTTTCCTTCAATTGGGTACTCAGCTTATCCAATGTTTCCTGGGTGCTACCATAAAAATAATGACGATAACCCTGTTTGGAAGAAATCTTAAAAATTTCTTCCATATATGAAGGCCCCGTAGTACGTTCCATATTTTTATATCCACGCTTTTTTCCCACATCAGAAAGAGGCCCGCCATCAGGGATCGCCATAATTCCGCCATTTAATATTTTTGAATATTCATTATTACCATAAGCCATAACTGTGGTATGCACATTTGACACACACATATAATCGCCGGACAAATCTTTAATATTCTTTTGGGTAAAATCCAACAGCCAATTCATATCAATAACTGCAATATCTACGCCCAATATTTTGCAAGTAGGTATTTGAGATTTATCTACTTTTCTATTGAATTTATCATTATACACAGATTCATACATTCTCAAACACCTCCCCTTTTCAACAATAATTTATTTTTTGCAAACATGTATACATTTTTTCTTACACACATCGTCATATTATTACACTTATAAGTAATTAAAATATATCATATTTTATCGTAAAAGTCAATGAATCTACAACTCCGTACGGCAAATTACATTAATATACAATATATATAGAATTAGTCACCGGCTAAACAAAGACTTATGTCCCCCACCTTGGAGGAGGGGGACATCTTGCCTAAGTTATTATATACACAACAAAAAAAGTCTGAATACATAAAGCATCCAGACTTTGTGGTGACCCGTACGGGATTTGAACCCATGATGCCGCCGTGAAAGGGCGGAGTCTTAACCACTTGACCAACGGGCCGAAGAATAAAATGGTAGCGGTAACTGGATTTGAACCAGTGACACCCTGGGTATGAACCAAGTGCTCTAGCCAACTGAGCTATACCGCCGAATACTTGTTCACACTGTTCATTTATTGTTCAGCGACTTAATTATTATACACTAACCAAAACAATTTGTCAATACCCTTTTTATACTTTTTTTCATCATTTTTATCTTTGTTTATTTTTACTAACAACATTTAATGTACAAATTATCATATGTGCAACTGCAACAAATCGGACAGTCCGATTTTACATTAAACTCAAAAACCGGACTGTCCGCAAGATAAGTCATTTGAAATCCGTTTCTACTCTTTGTTCCATTTCATCTATTATAAGCTGAACTTCATCATCGGTATATTCATCGCCGTCCCAGATTTCATGTGCAGAAACAGCCTGCCATACCAGCATTGCCATTCCTCCTGCCGCATTTTTGCCCATTGCTTTTGCTTTTTTCATCAGCAGTGTTTCTCTTGGATTATAAATAACATCGAAAACCGCTTCGCTTGCGGAAATAACACTGTCAGGAACGGGACAAGCGTCAATTTTAGGATACATTCCCACCGGGCAGGCATTCATAAGCAAGCTATATCTTAAAGAATCATCGATCTCCGTATTAAGAACAATATTTATCCTTGCATCATCTTTCATTTCAAGAATTTCTTTTTTTACCTGTTTGGCTAGAGGCATATCGCTTTCAAGAACGGCAATATAAAGCTCTGCACCTGCAAGAGCAGCTTCTATCGCCATCATTCTGCCTACTCCTCCGCAGCCCACGAGCAATACTTTACCCTTAAAATCTACATTCATTCCTTTTATTGTTCTCAAAAAACCGTCGCAATCGGTATTATATCCTGTTCTGACACCGTTTTTATTATCAACACAGTTTACGGAATGATAACGCTCTGCCGATTTATCCAGCTTATCAATATGCTCAATTATCCCGATTTTATGGGGTATGGTAACATTATACCCATTAAGAGAATTAAGATACTCCTCTTTTTCAGCCAAATTCTCCGGCTTTATTTCCAATATCTCATATTCAAATTCTCTGCCTTTAAGCTCAAAAAAACGAGCATGTATAGGCGGTGACATTGTATGCTTTAACGTTTCTCCCAAAACAGCGTATTTTCTCTTCATAACCGTTGCAAAGCTCCTTTTCCCATATATCAATTATCAATTTCATTCATTTTAATAATATTTCTGACCGTATCATACATATAAGGCTTATAATCCTCCAACGACACTGGTTCGCCGTAAAGTATGACCGAATAGCAGGTGGAGCTTACAAACTCCACAATCATAAACAGCATAACTTCGGAATCTTTGAATTTACAGCCTGATTTTTCAATCATTTTTTCATAGACTACTTTAAAATTCAAATCTCCGCTTAAAGAGGGAGAAGTAAGAGCGTTTTTAAATATTCCCCAACTCAGATTTTTTGAAATAAACGTCAGCAATGCTTTATTACTATCCAGCTGATTAACAATGTGGTCTATTAAAAATATGATCTGCTCTTCAAAATCGGGAATGTGATCCAATTTTTCAAGCTCTGCCGCCGCTTTCAGAAAAACTTCACTGGACTTATGGCAGACAAGCTTATTTCTTATATCATATTTATCTTTAAAATAAAGATAGAATGTACCTTTGGCAACTCCCGCCTCATTTACTATATCGGAAATTGAAGTTTTACTGATACCCTTAGTGGTAAACAATCTGAATGCCGTATTAAACAGTGATTCCTGCTTTTGTTTTTTCTTGGAATCAAGCTTTCCCATTGACTTTCCTCCCTTTCCGATACTTTTATATCCACAGCAGCAAACATCATAAACTACTTTTACATATACAATTATAAAGTCTTTACAAACGCTTGTCAATAGGTCAAAAGTGACCAATAGTCATTTTCGAATGTGGCGTTGTTTTGTGCAACGTTACAAAAATATGACTATTGGTCATTTATTGTGCTTAAAACTATTGACCGTTAGTCATTTTTGCGTTATAATCATCATACAATATTAAAACAAATTATTTGATATTATACAAAATACAAAAGGATAATTACAATTAAGAAAGGGCGGATAACTTTGATAAAATTCGGCAAGTGGGTAGTCAAGCACAGAGTAATAATACTTATAATCAGCATACTGCTGCTTATTCCCTCCGCAATCGGAATGGAAATGACAAGAATAAATTACGACATTCTGTCATATCTCCCAAAAGACATAGAAACAATGGAAGGGCAGGATATTCTTCTCAAAGATTTCGGAAAGGGCGGATTTTCTCTTGTCATGATCGACGGTATGACCGACGAACAGGTGTCGGAAACAAAATACAAAATCGAAAAAGTAGATAATGTTGCAGATGTAATATGGTACGACACAATAGCCGACATTTCCCTGCCGAAGGAAGTGCTTCCGGATAATATTTATGATTTCTTCAATTCGGAGAACTCCACTCTTATGGCGGTATTCTTTGACGACACAACATCTTCGGACGGCACCCTTGAAGCAATCAACCAAATCAAAAACGTTGCCGGAAAGCAATGCTTTGTAAGCGGAATGTCTGCGGTAATTGCAGACACCAAGGCTTTAGCCGAAAAAGAAACGGTAATGTACGTTATAATTGCGGCTATACTTACAAGCATAGTTTTAGCGGTAACAACGGATTCTTTTCTTATTCCAATATTCTTCCTGCTGAGCATAGCTTTTGCTATATTATACAACCTAGGATCAAACTATTTCCTCGGTGAAATTTCGTTTATAACAAAAGCTCTTGCCGCCGTACTTCAGCTGGGAGTAACCATGGACTATTCGATTTTCCTATGGCACAGTTACAAGGAAAAGCAGCAAATGTATCCCGGCGACAAAGAACGAGCCATGGCACACGCAATATCCAACACCTTTGTATCAGTCGCAGGAAGCTCGGTAACAACCATTGCAGGATTCCTGGCAATGTGCTTTATGACATTTACCCTGGGACTTAACCTTGGAATTGTAATGGCTAAGGGAGTTTTGCTTGGAGTTATCTGCTGTGTAACTGTACTCCCCTCCATGATACTCATATTTGACAAAGCTATAGAAAAGACCTCTCACAAAGCTCTTATGCCGAGTTTTGAAAAAGTGTCAAACCGGATAGTAAAGCGTCACGCAATATTTGCTGTTGCATTTGTAGTAGTACTTATTCCCGCATTTTACGGTTACACTCATTATGACGTATACTACAATCTTGACAAGACTCTGCCGGAGGATCTTGACAGTATTGTGGCAAACACAAAGCTGGCAGAGGAATACGACATGGAAAGTACCCACATGCTTCTTACCGGATCGGATATGCAAGCCAAAGACGTTATCTCAATGACCGATGAAATGGAAAAGGTAGAAGGAGTAAGCTTTGTAATGAACCTGGATTCTCTTATAGGTCCGACGATTCCGGAAGAAGTTATTCCCGACAGCGTTAAATCAATACTTAAAAGTGACAAATGGCAGCTTATGCTCATCGGTTCGGAATATCCGGTAGCAAGCGATGAGGTAAACGGTCAGATATCAAAGCTCAATGAAATAGTAAAGGATTATGACGACAGTGCAATGCTTATAGGCGAAGCTCCTGCAACAAAGGATCTTATTGACATTACCGACCATGATTTCAAAGTCGTCAGTGCCGTATCCATAGGAGTAATATTCCTTATTATTGCCATAGTCATGAAATCCATTTCTTTTCCTATCATACTGGTTGCCGTAATTGAGCTTGCAATATTTATAAATCTTGGCATACCATGTTATACAGGAACGGTTCTTCCATTTGTAGCTTCCATAACAATAGGTACTATACAGCTGGGTGCAACGGTGGATTATGCAATTCTTATGACCACGAGATACAAACGGGAACGCTGCATAGGAAAGACGAAAGAGCAAGCCGTTCAGATCGCCCTTGGAGTTTCAATGCCGTCTGTAATCGTCAGTGCTTTGGGATTCTTTGCAGCCACCTTCGGAGTCGGCGTTTATTCCAGCATAGACATGATTTCATCCCTTTGCACCCTTATGGCAAGAGGTGCGATTATAAGTATGGTTACGGTTATACTGGTTCTTCCGTCAATGCTGATGATTTTTGACAAGGTCATATGCAAATCCACCATGGGAATGAGAAGAATCAACGACACAGACAATGAACTGAAAGAAAAATACATTAATGCGAAATAAATAACAAATGAAAGGATTGATTTGTATGAGAAAATATACAAAGATTATTGCAGGTGTTTTAGCAATACTTATATCGGCAAGTGCCACAGGATTCTATGCACTGGCTCAGGACAATTCCACTGACAATACGGCAAAATCCACATCGGTAACGGCTTCCTCCGACACAGAAAACGAACAAATCACAGACGGCAAGCCTTACAAAGACGAAACTGTATACGTCATGACCGACAGCAAAGGAAATTCAGACAAAATTATAGTCAGCGATTGGCTGAAAAACGCAGGTGCTGAATCGACATTGAAAGACATAACAAATCTTTCGGACATACAGAATGTAAAAGGTAACGAAGATTTTACTCAGGATGGAGATTCCCTTTCATGGACAACAGCAGGAAAAGACATCTACTACAAGGGATACAGCTCTGAAAAGGCTCCTGTTGACATAAAAATCACCTACAAGCTGGACGGAAAAGACATTGAGCCTGAAGAACTGCTGGGTAAAAGCGGAAAGGTCACTATAAAGTATCAATACAAAAACAATGAAAAAATCACAAAGAAGATAGGCGGAAAGGACAAAACAGTATACATTCCTTTTGTTGCGGTAAGTGCGTCAATTTTTGATACAGACAAATTCAGCAATGTTGAGGTTACAAACGGCAAGGTCATTTCCAACGGAGAAAAGCTGATCGTAACGGGAATTGCTCTTCCGGGGCTGACGGAAAGCCTTGGATTAAACAACATTGAGGACGCCGATTTTGACATTCCCGACAGCTTTGAAATAACTGCGGACGTCAAGGATTTTGAAACAAGCTCCACCGTTACGGCATTGACAAGCGAAGTATTTGCCGGCCTTGATTTCAACGGTGAAGAAAGCATTGACCGACTGACGGACAAATTAAACGAGGTTACTGACGCCGCCAACAAGCTATGCAGTGGCAGCGGTGAGCTTTATGACGGAATAAAGTCTCTTGCTGACGGAGCGGAAAGCATGTCCGATGGAGTAGGCAAGCTATATGACGGCTCGTCACAGCTCAAAGACGGTGCTTCCTCCCTATCGGACGGAACACAAAAGCTGACAGCCGGTACTAAAACGCTATCCGACTCAACAAAAAAACTTGCGTCAGGCTTATCCACGGCAAAAGACGGCTCTTCATCCCTGCTTGCAGGATTTTCACAGGTGACGGCAGGCTCAAAGACATTGCTTAACGGTTCGGGTTCTTTAATCAAAGGCGTGAACAATTTATCAAGCGGAGGAAGCAGTCTTGAAAAGGGTGCAAAGGATCTGTCAGACGGTACTCAGCAATTACAGCAGGGGGCTTCTCAGCTTGACGCAAAAACCGGCGAGCTTAAGAGCGGTATAGACAGTGCAAAAAGCGGTTCGGAAAGTCTTCTCAGCGGATTAAAATCCGCATCGGACGGTGCGAGCGGTATTTCTGCCGGTGCAGACAAATTATCGGCAGGAGCAGAAAAGCTATCCTCAGGCATGGATTCTGCATACACAGGCTTAAGCCAGACTATTTCCGCCAACAATCAGGTTCTTGAAGGACTAAAACAGTTATACGAGCAAGATCCCAATCCGCAGGTTCAGACAATGATTGCAACCCTTGAGCAAACCATTGCCGCTCAGGAAAAGGTTATGGCTTCACTTGGAAAAGACGGCGAGCTAAAAAGCGGAGCCGAACAGCTCAAAGGCGGTGCAGACCAGCTTACAGCGGGAGCAGGAAAACTTTCAGAAGGCATAAGCGGAAAAAGTGGACTTATTGCCGGTGCGACGGCTCTTAACAGCGGTCTTGAAAAGCTAAGCACAGGTGCCGGTCAGCTCAAATCCGCAACCGCACAGCTTTCACAATCCAGCAAAAGTCTTAATTCAGGTGCAAGCAAAGTTTCAAGCGGAGCTTCCTCCCTCAACGGTGGAATAACAAAGCTCAAAGACGGTTCTTCTCAAGTTGCAGGGGGACTGAAATCCCTGGACGCAGGAATTTCACAATTATCGGGAGGAGCAAAATCCCTGAACAGCGGACTTACTCAGCTCAACACCGGTGCAAGTCAGCTATACAACGGCACAAGCACCTTATATTCATCAAGCGTATTACTTGACAAAGGAGCTTCAAGTCTTGCCAACGGAGGATCTCAGCTATTCAACGGAATCAAAACATTAAAAGACGGCAGTTCAACTTTAATTGACGGCACAGCTAAGCTTGAAAACGGTGCAAAAGAGCTTAACGAAGGAATGAACAAATTCAGGACCGATGCAGTTGAAAAGATTGTCAATGCATTTGACGGAGACATTTCCGAAATTATTGACAACTTCAAAGCCATATCCCAAGCTGCAAAGGATTACAAATCATATTCGGGAATTTCAGAGCACATGGACGGTTCTGTGAAGTTTGTTTATATGACTGACGGAATTACTAAAGACGACAAAAAGGACGAATAGACATTTAAAAGACAGGGTATAATTATAGCAAAAAGCACGGGAGAACAACAATAGGTTCTCCCGTGCTTTATTTAAAATGTCTTATCTGCAAGCGTCAGCCTTTTGCATCATACCAGCTATGACCCATATTAACATCAACCGACATAGGCACAGCCAGATCAACAGCGTTTTCCATTTCCTCTTTCAGTATTTCCGCCGCTTTTTGCTTATCTGCTTCACTTGCCTCTATAATAAGCTCGTCATGCACCTGAAGTATCAGTCTTGCGTCAAGTCCCTCTTTTTTCAAACGTCTATATACCTTGACCATTGCAATTTTTATTATATCCGCCGCTGTTCCCTGTATGGGTGCGTTCATTGCCGCACGTTTTCCGAAAGCCTGAATCATTTTATTGCTTGCATTAAGTTCCGGAATATATCTTCTTCTGCCGAAAAGCGTAGTAACATAACCGTTCTTGATCCCGTTTTCAACGGTTGCGTTCATAAACTCGGTTACTTTAGGGAAATTATCCAGATAGTTCTGAATATATCTTTTCGCTTCTGCAACCGATACTCCTATATCTTTTGACAGGGAAAATGCTCCGATTCCGTAAATTATACCGAAGTTTACCGCTTTCGCCGCCGACCTCATTTCAGGGGTGACAAAATCCTCCGGCAGATCAAACACCTGTGCGGCGGTACTGCGATGAATATCCTTTCCTTCTTTGAAAGATTCCTGCATATTTTCATCTCCGCAAACCGAGGCAAGAACCCTCAGCTCAATCTGGCTGTAATCGGCGTCAAGAAGAGTATATCCCTCCTCTGCCACAAAGAATTTACGCATATTCCTGCCTATTTCTTTTCTTACGGGAATATTCTGCATATTCGGCTCTGTGGAAGATATACGTCCCGTTCTTGTTTCGGTTTGTTTGAACACGGAATGGACTCTTCCGTCCTCCTCCACTTCTTTCAGCAATCCGTCCACATATGTGGAACAGAGCTTTGTAAGAGTGCGGTATTCAATGATAAGAGGAACGATGGGGTGCTTATTTGACAGCGATTCAAGAACCTCCGCATTGGTAGAATAACCGCTTTTTGTTTTCTTTTTAACAGGGAGCTTCAGGTCTTCAAAAAGTACTTGTCCCAGTTGTTTCGGCGAAGAAATATTAAACTCTTTGCCTGCATAAGCATAAATTTCCCCGGTGATCTTCTCAATATCAACAGACAGGTGTTCGCCGAATTCTTTTATACCCTGCGAATCCGCCTTGACTCCCCATATTTCCATTGAAGCCAGAACCTCACACAGCGGAAGCTCCACATCATAAAAAAGCTTATCCATATTTGTCTGCTTCAGCTGACGTTTCAGACATTCGCACATCGGTTCAAGACTTGCTATATCGGCATTATCCCCCATGTCGCTGCGATATACCACATGATATGCAAGGCACAGATTTTCCACGGTATATTCGCTTGCCTGAGAGTTAAGCAGATATCCTGCCAGATCACAGCAGAAATCAAGATTTTCAAGCTGTTTACCGTGGGAAAAGGCAAATTTATACGCTGTTTTTCCCTCGAAGCACTGCTTTTTGCCTTTCGTTCCGAAATACCCGATAACAAGGCTTTCATTATCGGTTATATAAATTTTATTATGGGCAAAGATTTTCAAAACACCATTTTCAAATACAAAACAGCCGGGACTATTCTCAAGCTGAGTCAAATCCGATTCTGTCAATGCTGAAATCTCTGCTTTTGGGAGGTCGGAAAGCTTGGTTTTTTTCTCTGTTATATCGCTGTCATCAGTACTTTTTGCTCCTGTCAGACCCAATCTTTCCATAAGTTTATTCATTTCAAGTCTTGCCAGAAGAAGACTTGATTTTTCTTTATCAACTTTACCCAAAAGATAGATTTCGGGATTTTTATCCACAGGCACTTCAAGGCAAATTTCCGCAAGAAAACGGCTGTCAACAGCGTCCTGATAACCGCTTTCCAGCTTTGCACGAACGCTTTTTGTCAAAGTCATATTATCCAGATTTTTATACAGATTCTCAACGCTTCCCTGTTCATGGATAAGGTTAAGTGCTGTTTTTTCACCTATCCCTTTAACTCCGGAAATATTATCCGAGCTATCGCCCATAAGTGCCTTTACTTCAATCATCTGCCGTGGAGCAACGCCGTATTCTTCCATAATCCTGTCAGGAGTATAAACCTTTGTTTCCTTAGTGCCTGCCAGATGAACGGTTACCCTGTCGTCCACAAGCTGAAAGCTATCTCTATCCCCTGTGAGAATACAGCATTCGTTTCCCGAATCTGCAAAAATCCTTGACAGTGTACCGAGAATATCGTCTGCCTCATAGCCCTCACACTCAACAATTCTAATACCCAGATCGGTCAGAAGCTCCTTTATAAGAGGCATTTGCTGTGCAAGCTCTTCGGGCATACCTTTTCTGTTCGCCTTATATGCCGCATTCGCCTTATGACGAAAAGTAGGTGATTTCAGGTCAAAGGCAACGGCAACGCAGTCGGGCTTTACCGCCTCAAGCTCCTTAAGATAGATATTCATAAAGCCTGTTATGGCATTAGTATACTCTCCCTTTGAGGAAGACAAAACCCTTATTCCGTAAAAAGCTCTATTCATTATACTGTTTCCGTCAATAGCTAACAGTTTCATTGTTACACCTCATTACATTTTTTCTCTTTAAAATAACAATCCTCTTCCCATTCTGCCGGATTTTCATAAATGTATTTTGATATGCTCTCATATTCTCTTTGGTTTCTGATAATGCGGTCGTGAAATGATTTTTGCCACATCTTAAAACCTGCTTTTTTGGTAACCGCACCTTTAAATTGCTGAATTACTCTCGATATGGTAGGGGCGACCTTTGGTCGCCCGTTTCCACAACACAAATGACCATACCCACAAACATCTCCATTTATCAATCTAATTACAATGTGAATATGATTCGGCATTATAACATAATTATCCACAAAAACGCAATTATCATAATGATTTTGAATATTGTTTATTTCGTTATCAATGATCAATCCATATTCCGTCAATATGGATTTAGGAAATTCAGGTTGATATTCAAATTTCAGACGGTATTCAGATAACGGGCGACCGAAGGTCGCCCCTACATCAACCGCTGGTTTCCACAATATCTCATGTCTGTCCTTAACGCATACCGTCACAAAATACAACCCATTGCGTGAATAATCGTATTTTTTTAATCTTATGGGTTTTCGTCTTGGTAATTCCGTCATATTGTTACCCCCGGACGATTATTGATACTTACTATTCATTCTATTTGATTTTATATCTTTGTATTATTTCATTGAAAGTGTCGCTGTAGAACTCGGCGTCAAGTTCGCCGTTACAATTTTTTATAACACCGGCAGAGGCAGGATTGTTTTTATCACACGCAACGATAATTTCTTCAATGCCGATAGTCTTGCAGACTTTTACTGCTTGTTTTAGCATTTTTGTAGCATAATGTTTTCCACGTTCGGTTGGTCTGACAGAATACCCGATATGACCGCCTTCAGTACGGAGAAAGTCATTTAAAGCTAAACGAACGTTAATCATTCCAACGATTTTATCTTCATGTTCGTTGACATAAAAATATGTTAATGAAGGTACTCTATCTGATGGAATATTGGCTATATCAATATCTGCTCTGACTTTGTTGATCCATTTTTCGTATGTTGATTCTTTTAAATAGCGGTCTAATCCACCGCTGCCATTGACGACAGAGCCATATGCATGAAACTCGTTTATATAGTCCAAGGCTTTCTCTTTATAGTCTATTGTTGGAAAAACTAACTTCATTTGAATTCCCCCTATTTGTTTTCTTCTGATATTTTATCCAACGACAGCGTTGCGATACCGTTAAGGCTTTCGTCTGCACGCTTTCCTGCAAGGAAATCAAAATACGCCTGACAGCCTATCATCGCCGCATTGTCACCGCAATATTTAAACTCCGGCATATACAGCTTATATCCTCGTTTATTGCAAGCCTGCTCCAGAGCCGATCTTACTCCCGAATTTGCCGAAACGCCCCCTGCAAGTCCGATAGTAGTATACCCATATGCCTCTGCGGCTTTCATGGTTTTATCCACAAGTATCTCGGAAATTGTATTCTGAAAGGACGCCGCCATATCCTCACGGTTTATCTCCTCGCCCTTTTGTTTTGCATTATGAACAAGGTTTATAACTGCCGTTTTCAGCCCCGAAAAGCTGAAATCATACTCGCTTCCCTGAACCTTTGGATGAGGCAGTTTATAAGCGTTGGAATCTCCCAGCTTTGCAGCGGCGTCAATGTACTTTCCCCCGGGATACTCATATCCCAATGTCCTTGCCGCTTTGTCAAAACACTCACCTGCCGCATCGTCACGAGTCCTGCCTATTACATGATATTTAGTGTAATCCTTTACCTCAACGATATGACTGTGTCCGCCGGATACCACAAGACAAAGATAAGGCGGTTTTAAATCTGGGTGAGAGATATAATTCGCTGCTATATGTCCTGCAATATGATGAACAGCAATCAAAGGTTTACCTGACGACATAGCAAGTCCCTTTGCATAGCTTATTCCTACAAGCAACGCTCCGATAAGCCCGGGAGCATAGGTAACTGCAACTGCGTCGATGTCCTCCATAATACATTTACTTTCTTCAAGTGCCGCCTTTACCACCCACGATATATTTTCACAATGGCGGCGTGAGGCTATTTCAGGCACCACTCCGCCGTACAGCTTATGCTCGTCGATCTGGGTTGCGACAATATTGGAAAGAACGTTAACGCCGTCCTCCACCACCGCACAGGCGGTCTCATCGCAGGAGCTTTCTATAGCAAGTATTTTCATA